>JAHDEV010000163.1 GCA_020628615.1 Dokdonia sp. | reverse complement strand
TTTTTTATCCATTGGGCTTTTTTATTATAAAATCGCTCCCTATCTTTACATCATAAATGAAAAACAATACAGTACATACTTGGTGGTGGATTACACAACAATCGTTGTCGTAAGCACGCACCTATGTACCATTCATATACAGCCTGTCTTTACGACAGGCTTTTTTTTTGTTCTCAATTTTGAGAAAACAATATGTAACAAATGAAATATCAATTAACTACATTTTCAAAAAGACTCCTAGCAGATACCATCACTCCTGTATCGGTATACTTAAGGCTGCGCGATCGTTTTCCTAATAGTTTACTGCTCGAGAGTAGTGACTATCACGCAAATGATAATAGCTTCTCTTACATATGCTGCAACCCTATCGCTTCTATAAGCGTGGGCGATGGTATAATCACACAGCAATTTCCCGATGGCAAGAAGGAGGAAATTACAATCACAGCAGAGACTAATGTTGTGGGGGTTTTAGACGCTTTCGCGAAAGCGTTCTCATCTACAAAGACAGCACACAAGTTCATAAACAATGGCTTGTTTGGTTACCTATCGTATGATTCTGTGCAGTACTTTGAAGATATAGAAATCGCCAAAAAAGAAGGAGATCTCCATATACCAGATATTTACTATGCCGTTTACCAAAACATTATCGCTATTAATCATTTTAATAATGAGGCGCATATATTTTGTCACAACACGACGGGAGACAATAATATCGATGAGATTGAGCAGCTTTTAAAATCAAAAAACTTTGCAGAGTTTAACTTCAACCGAAAGAACGAACTCACCAGCAACATCACAGATGCAGATTATAAAGCACTCGTAGAAACTTGTAAAAAGCACTGCCAGCGTGGTGATGTTTTTCAGATTGTGCCTAGTAAACGCTTCTCGCAGCAATTTACGGGAGATGAGTTTAATGTATACAGGGCTTTACGCAGTGTTAACCCGTCGCCATATCTATTTTATTTTGACTACGGAGATTATAAAATCTTTGGCTCATCACCAGAAGCTCAGATTATTGTGCAAGACGGTCTCGCAGAGATTCACCCTATTGCAGGTACTTTTAAACGTACCGGTAATGATGAGCAAGACGCCATACTTGCAAAAGAACTAGCCAAAGACGAAAAAGAAAACTCAGAACACGTGATGCTTGTTGATCTTGCTCGTAATGACTTATCACGCAATGGTCACGATGTAAAGGTAGACACCTATCGTGAGGTGCAGTTTTTCTCACACGTGATACACCTTGTGAGTAAAGTAACGGGACAAATGCACGAGGGTAGCAATACCTTACAAGTGGTAGCAGACACCTTTCCAGCAGGAACACTCAGTGGTGCGCCTAAGCATATGGCAATGCAGCTACTTGAGAAGTATGAAAACCGCAATCGCACCTTCTACGGCGGAGCGATAGGTTTTATGGATTTTTACGGTAATTTTAATCACGCTATTATCATACGTTCTTTCTTAAGTAAAAATCACACCCTACACTGGCAAGCAGGTGCTGGAGTGGTATCTGGCAGTGATCCAGCTAAAGAATTACAAGAAGTTTACAACAAATTAGGAGCGCTTAATAAAGCACTTGACATCGCAGAAGATATTTAGACAATGAAAAAGATATTAGTAATAGACAACTATGATTCCTTTGTGTACAACCTTGTGCACTACCTAGAAGAATTAGATTGCATCGTTACCGTAAAACGTAATGACCAGTTTGCGCTTGAAGAGTGCGAGCAGTATGATAAAATATTACTTTCTCCAGGCCCTGGCATTCCAGAAGAAGCTGGACTGCTCAAGCAAGTAATAAAAACTTATGGAGGAAGAAAACCTATACTTGGCGTTTGCCTTGGGCAACAAGCCATAGGTGAAGTGTACGGAGGCACGCTTATCAATCTAGATAAGGTTTTTCACGGTGTCGCGACACAAGTGAGTATCACGCAGCCAGACACAGTACTTTTTAAAGATCTTGGTGAAGAAATAGCCGTAGGGCGTTACCACTCGTGGGTGGTAGCTACAGAAGATTTTCCGCCAGCATTAGAAGTTACTGCGGTAGATGAAAATGGCCAGATAATGGCACTACGTCACAGAGAACTTGACATACGTGGTGTACAGTTTCACCCAGAATCTGTACTTACTCCAGAAGGAAAAACAATGATTAAAAATTGGGTGATTAGTTAATACTATATACGATGAGATTTACATTATTTCTACTAGCAAGTTGTTTTCTATTAATAGGTGGTTGTGAGAGCACAAAATCAACACCTAAAGAAACTACAAAACCTGCGACACCCGTGGTCGTAATAGAAGCCGAACCTGAGCCTCTTAAAGAAGTGGTAGAAGATGAGAATGTAGATGTCTATAAAAACCTGATTTTTAATACAAAACTTGGTGTAAGTCCTAAGCGACCTAACTGGGTACTTTTTTCAAACGGAACCTATGTTATTTTCCCTACGGGAACGAGTAAAGAAGATATGCGTAAAAGCGCATTAGGATTTTTACAGCGATTTAATAGTAAGACAGCCACTGTAAGAAAGTCACCGCTTACAAAAGGCTGGATAGCAAGCACCCCAAAGGGAGTATACAATTACGTAGCACTTGACCAAGCTAGTTCAAGACTAGCAACAGATCAAGAACTAGCAACAATAGGATTGCAAAACATAAAGAAAGATAAAGCAGACCCTATTATTGTTCACATCAACACGCCTAAATAATGAAAGCCATACTTAATAGATTAATTAACCACGACCAACTCACAAAAGCCGAAAGCCGTGAGGTTCTCGTAAACATCTCTGAGGGTAAATACAACCAGAGTCAGATTGCTTCTTTCCTTACCGTTTATATGATGCGTAGCATTACGGTAGAGGAGCTAGAAGGTTTTAGAGATGCCTTGCTAGATCTTTGCCTTGCCGTAGATTTTTCTGAGTATAATGCCATAGATCTTTGTGGTACAGGTGGTGATGGTAAAGACACTTTTAATATCTCAACACTCTCTAGCTTTGTAACAGCGGGTGCTGGTGTGCACGTGACTAAGCACGGTAATTATGGGGTGAGCTCTGTAAGTGGGAGTAGTAATGTGATGGAGTATCTAGGCATAAAATTTAGTAACGATAAGGACTTCTTGAAGCGCTCTATGGATGAGGTAGGGATGTGTGTACTACACGCACCACTCTTCCACCCTGCTATGAAAAACGTAGGCCCTATACGTCGAGAGCTAGGTGTAAAAACCTTTTTTAATATGCTAGGCCCTATGGTTAATCCTGCATTCCCGAGCAACCAGCTAGTGGGAGTTTTTAACCTAGAACTCGCAAGAATGTATGGATATTTATACCAAAAAGGAGATAAAAACTTTACCATACTGCACGCCCTAGACGGTTATGATGAGATATCACTTACAGGAGCTACAAAGGCTATTACAAATGAAACAGAGCTTATGCTCACACCTAGAGATTTTGGTGTAAATGCACACGCTCAACAAGATATTTATGGTGGTGACTCTGTTGAGTCTTCGGCGCAGATATTTACAAATGTAATTTCTGGTAAAGGTACCCAGGCACAAAATAATGTGGTGTGTGCAAACGCTGGGATGGCTATTGCAACTGTAAAAGGGCTAACACCTTTACAAGGTTTTGAACAAGCAAAAGAGAGCTTACTCTCTGGTAAAGCCGCACAAAAACTCAAACAACTTCAAGCCCTAAGCAACTAAGATGACCATACTAGATAAAATTACAGCAGATAAAATCAAGGAAGTAGCTTTAAGAAAAAGTCTCATCCCTGTGAGCCAGCTAGAGCAATCTGTACTTTTTGACAGAGCTACCGTATCACTTGCAAAAGCAGTAAGCGCAGGCTCTGGGATTATTGCAGAGCATAAAAGAAGGTCTCCTAGCAAGTCTGTTATAAACAACAGCCTGAGCGTGCAAGATGTCGCAAGCGGTTATGAGCAGGCAGGCGTGAGCGGGATGTCTGTACTTACAGATGGAAAATATTTTGGTGGCTCGCTAGACGACTTATTACTCGCCAGAGCAGCAGCACAGTTTCCGCTATTGCGTAAGGAATTTATAGTAGATGAATACCAGATTCTTGAAGCCAAAGCCTACGGTGCAGATGCGATATTACTTATTGCAGCTACGCTTTCGCGAAAGCAAATAGAGCAGTTTTCAACCTTTGCAAAAGGTCTTGGTCTCGATGTGCTTTGTGAATCTCA
>JAHDEV010000162.1:1163-4216 GCA_020628615.1 Dokdonia sp. | reverse complement strand
TTACCTCTGCATTAGAAAGTAATGTTGGGCTTAATGCAATCGCACAATGGACACATAAAATAGGAGCAAAAGGGCCTCAAGGACTGGGTACTGGAAGCCTTTTTACAAATAATATACCTTCACCATTAGAAGTAGTGAATGGAACTTTAAAAATTAACCCCGAGCAGTCTTGGGATTTTAAAATATAATATATGTTTATAGAACAAGCCTATAAGGGAGAAAACGAAACTTGGAAATTTGTCATCACCTCCATACTTACAATGGGTATATTTATCGCAAACCTATTGTTTTTCCTTTTTGTAGATGTAGATCCACAAGCTGCGATGGATGATATGATGCGACTTTTTAAGTCAAAAAACTTATTGCTTGCATTTAACCTTGCCGTATTTATTCCTATTCTGGCAGTGCTGTTTTTACTAGTGTGGGCACTACATAAACGCAGCATATTGAGCTTAACTACAGCAAGAAATAAAGTAGACTGGAGTCGTATCTTCTTTAGCTTTATGATGGTGTTTATTTATACAGTGGCAAGTTTTGCAATAGTCTATTATATGACGCCAGAAGATTATGTGCTACAATTTGATAGTACAAAATTTGGCATATTGGTTCTTATTGGGCTCGTTTTTTTTCCTTTTCAGATAGGTCTAGAAGAGTACCTTTTTAGAGGGTATGTGATGCAACAAGTAGGGGTGATGGTTCGCAATAGGTGGTTTCCGCTTATATTAACCTCAGTGCTTTTTGGTATATTTCACTGGGCAAATCCAGAAGTGGCAGCGTTGGGACCTATTACTATGGTCTTTTATATAGGCACTGGCTTACTATTAGGTATAATGACACTTATGGATGATGGTATGGAGCTAGCTCTAGGTTTTCATTTTGGTAATAATTTACTAGCAGCAACACTACTCACCTATGAGTACTCTGCGTTACAAACAGATGCTATTTTTAAATCTGTAGGACAGTCAGACACAGGTGTAGAGCTCGTGTTACCGGTACTTATAGTCTATCCGATATTTCTCTTCATTTTAGCAAAAAAATACAAATGGTCCAACTGGAAAGAGAAACTCACAGGAAGTGTAAAACCTCCTATTACTGATTAAGTAGTTGTCTAGGCATACATTTTACGTTTGCTTAATATTAATCTTACACGGAACCCGTATATTTAAAATATATGACGGAGCTTGTTGAAAAATATACGCGCTTACATCCTAAATTTAAGCTTAACGGCGCTTCATTTACTATTGCTTCATTAAAGGAGCAAGCGCACACCTTTATTAAAGAAGGTGAGCCTTATGAAGAATCTGTAGGTGAGTTTATCTTAGAATGGCTAGATGCTAAGAAATATGTGACAGTACATACATCTGGATCTACAGGAACACCTAAGCCTATTAAAATAAACAAGAAGCACATGATTAATAGTGCAAAGGCAACAGCAAAACATTTTAATGTTTTTGAAAAGACAACGGCATTGTTGTGTCTTCCTGCGCATTACATCGCTGGTAAAATGATGCTTGTAAGGGCGATGACCTTAGGATGGCGTATAGATATGGCGCAACCAAAATCCAATCCGCTGGATGCTGTGTATAGAACGTATGATTTTTGTGCGATGACGCCTTTTCAGCTTGATAATTCACTATCAAGATTACACTTGCTTTCTAAGCTCATTGTAGGAGGAGGAGCAATATCACCAGCGCTTTCTTTAAGGCTGCAAGGGCTAAAAACCAAGGTTTATGAAACCTATGGAATGACCGAAACCGTTACTCATATTGCAGCGAGGAGAGTTAATCCTAAAAAAAATAAAGAAGGAATTATTCCTTTTAAAGTGCTAGATAAAGTCACGGTAGAGACAGATAGCAGAGACTGCCTTGTTATAAAAGCTCCTAAAGTGAGCTCAGATCCGGTGATTACAAATGATCTTGTAAAGCTCATAACCTATAAAAAGTTTATCTGGCTAGGTCGTATTGATAATGTGATAAATAGTGGTGGAGTAAAATTGTTTCCAGAACAGATAGAAGCTAAGTTGGCGCCATATATACACGTTCCATACTTTGTCGCTGGAGTCCCAGATCAACAGCTGGGAGAGCAATTAACGTTATTTGTAGAGCAAGAAGAACCTCTTTTTATAAAAGAGCATATTACTGATATAAAGGATTTTGGTCCTTTTGAACTTCCTAAAATAGCAGTTTCTTTAACTTCCTTTAAGCGCACAGCAACAGGTAAAATTCAACGGGGTCAAACCTTAAAAGAGTATTTAAATAGTTTATAGGTTTGAGGCTACGCTTTCGCGAAAGCGTAAATACCCACACTAGCTTATCTTAATTTTTGATAAAGGGCCTTTATCTATAAACCTAAATCAGAAGCTTTTCATTTCAATAACAGAAGGCAAAAAAGGAAATAGCATAAATAATTTAGGCAGTGCAATTACTTTGAATACATTAACGATGTTGCTATAAATCCTTGATGTAATTAAGGATTGATGATTTTAGGCATCATTATTGGATATGAGTAATCACAAAATAATTATGCATATTTGCAAAAACTGATAGTCGAGATGATGAGATATTTTATAGTAGCAGTAATGATGCTATGTTTAGCGAGTGTAGAGGCTCAAGGATACGGTAATCCTTATGGAAATTCAGGAAGAAGAAGAAGCACAGTGCCAGCACCTCCTCAAGGAAGTCAAGCAGCCCCAGAAAAGCCAGATCCTAATTTATTGAGTTTAGACCGTTCTAATATTTACCAAGAGATGTTTGAGCTAGACGTTTTTGGGAAGGAGGTTCTTAGAAGTTACTTAAAGGATTATTACACTGTTTTACTAGCTATTCAAGATGATAAGAATATGGCTATCGATGCAAAGCGTAAAAAAGCGGAGCTAGAAAAAAAGAAGTTTGAATCTCAGTTACGAGATATTCTTACAGAAGAACAAGTAGTAAAAATTATAGCGGAGGAAGAGTCTGGAAGAACCGGTAAAAAGGTTGCTAAGGAAAAGAAGAAAGAACGCAAAAAGAGGCGCAAAAATAAAGGGAATGAATAACAGAGTCATTCTTAAATTT
>JAHDEV010000162.1:0-1063 GCA_020628615.1 Dokdonia sp. | reverse complement strand
CGCAAAAAGAGGCGCAAAAATAAAGGGAATGAATAACAGAGTCATTCTTAAATTTACAGAAGAAAAGAGTATTCATTTGAATACTCTTTTTTGTTTTTAGTATTTTTAAGGACTAGCAACTTAACTATGAAAGCATTACTATTACTTTTACTACTTCCATTTACATGCATGTACGGTCAGATTTTAACAGAACGCGATAGGGCAGATGTAATTGATGAGGTATTGGCAGATAGATTTGATAATCTGTTACCTACTTTAATGGATCGCTCAGATATCGATATGTGGGTTGTGATTTCTCGAGAGTATAATGAAGATCCAGTTATAAAAACCATGCTTCCTTCTACCTGGCTCAATGCGAGAAGAAGAACCATATTAGTTTTTTATAGAAATAAAGAAGAGAACACAATTGAAAAGCTAGCAGTCGCTAGATACAACGTAGGGAAGAATATCATCTCTGCGTGGGATAAAGAAAAACAACCAGATCAATGGGCACGTCTTCTAGAGATTATAGAAGAGCGCAACCCTTCAAAAATTGGTCTTAATTATTCTGATAATTTTGGTCTTGCAGATGGAATTGTAAAGACAGATTATGAGGCATTTATATCAAAATTATCTCCTGCCCAACAAGCAAGAGTAGTCTCTGCACAAAATCTAGCTGTAGGATGGCTAGAAACACGCACGGCACTTGAAATGAAATATTTTGAGCAGCTAGTAGATGTGACTCATGATATTATAAAGGATGCCTTTAGCTATAAAGTGATAACACCCGGTGTCACAACTACAGATGATGTGGTGTGGTACTTACGCCAGCGAGTTACAGATATGGGACTAGAAACATGGTTTCACCCTACAGTTGATATCCAGCGATCTGAAGAAAAATTAGAGAGTCATATTGTATCATTTTCTAATAGACCAGAAGGTAAAGTAATCCAGAAGGGAGATTTACTTCATTGTGATTTTGGAATTACCTACCTACGTCTCAATACAGATTGCCAGCAGCACGCATATGTTTTAAAGGATGACGAGAAAGAAGTGCCAGCATTCTTGAGTAAGGCTTTTGCAG
>JAHDEV010000161.1 GCA_020628615.1 Dokdonia sp. | reverse complement strand
ATAAATCAAGGTCATTCTATTTCTACTATAATGAATGATGGTACAGACCCTAATAACCCAGCAGCAATGACTTTTGCAACTGGATATAACGGAGCACCAACCTCTCCTGTAACAATAAGTGACTTTTGGTTATTTACATACCGTAACAATCTTGCAAATACCTACAGTGCCTGGGAGCATATTGGTAACGCCGGAAACTTAGTTGCGGGTGATGGATATACAATGAAGGGACCAGGTACTGGAGCAGTACCAGACCCACAGAATTATACATTTATAGGAAAACCTAATAATGGGACAACAGCACAACCTATAAACAAAACAATTAATGCTGGTAATCAATATCTAGTAGGTAATCCGTTTCCTTCTGCGATAGATGCAAATAAATTTATTAATGACAATCCACACCTTACTGGTACTTTACTTTTCTGGGAGCACTGGGGAGGAGGTAGCCACTACCTATCAGATTATCAAGCAGGGTATGCTCTATATACCTTAAGCGGTGGTACACCAGCCGTAAGCCATCCAGCTGTGAGTCAAACTGGATCTGGAACCAAAACACCAACTCGTTTTATAGCAGTTGGCCAAGGATTCTTTGTCGAGGCTGTATCAACTGGCACTACTACTTTTAATAACACACAGAGAGCGTTTGCAAAAGAAAGTACATCTTCTACATTCTTCTTTAATTCTGAACAAGAAGAAGATACAGATGACAGTAACATTGAAGATGCCGTAGTGCACGAAGAGGACCTTAGAGAAAAGTTTAGAATAGGATTTGATTCCCCTAGCCAATTCCACAGACAATTGCTTATGACAATTGATGAGAATACAACTTTTGACTATGACAGAGCTTATGATGGCGTTATCACGTCAAATCCTTCTGAGGATATGACCTGGATGCTCGAAGATAAAATGGCTATCATACTAGGAGTACCAGCTATCGAAAACGATCGTCAATTTCCGGTAAGAGTTACTTTACCTATTGATGGAGAAATCTCAATAGGACTAGATGACTTAGAAAATGTTAATACAGATAATGTATCTGTTTATGTACTTGATGAACTCTTGGGTACTACAACAGATATTACAAATCTTCAAGACAAGTATACCATAACACTCTCTGCAGGTACTTATGAGGATAGATTTTACATCGTTTTCCAAAGAGCAGAAGGTGAAGAGCAAGAGGAAGAAGAAACTACAGATGAAGAAGAGCAAGATCAAACTGATGAGGAAACTACAGAAGATGATGAAGTAGCTCAAGATACAGATGTAGAAGACGAGGAAGTTGTAATAGAAGACACTTTTGAATCTGACTCTATTAGTGTGTATTTTAACACAGATTCACAAGCAATCATAATTGACAAGTCTCAAGATTATGAAATAAAATCGCTACAGTTGTTCAATATTCTAGGGCAACTTATAAAAGATTGGACTCCAGATAATGAAGCTACACATTTAGAACTCCCAGTTCTAGAGGTTGCACCAGGGGCATATATTCTTAATATAGAAAAGCCACAAACTATGGAGACGCAAAAATTAATTATTCACTAGCATTGCTTATATAAGCAAGGTATTTTAAAGGCTTCCATATGGAAGCCTTTATTTTTTTAAGTCCTCTACTTATTTTAACATCTAGCACTCATAATTCTTAGGGTAAAGTTAATTACAGTATATAGATGTTAAATAACATTCACTCGGTAGTCCAAAGATTCTCAACTGGCGTAAAACCATTCAAACCATTGTTAAACTTGAATGAATCCAGATATGAATATAACAACCAATCCATCAAGAGAAATCCCCACAACTGCATCTTATAATAAAGAACATAACTCACAAAACTCTTTACAAAAAGACTCAAAAAACCCCTGGGGAGTATTTGTACTTCTAGCCACATTTCTGCTTCTAGCCGTCTCAGCATATATCGCATATATGCTTCGTTATGATTTTTCACAATTAGATTTTGAGCGTAAAAGTTCAATTTTTGGTTATGGCTTTATGACCTTTGCCTCTACCCTACTCATTTTTAAAAGTGGCTTCTTTATATATACTTTGTATCATTATTTTAAATACAAACCTGTAGCATCAGTAAGTGATGAAGAGTTACCTACTTGTACTGTAATAGTTCCAGCATATAACGAAGGAAAACAAGTATACGCAACCCTCAAAAGTCTTGCAGCTAGTGATTACCCTATGCACAAACTAGAACTACTTTCCATAGATGACGGTAGTCAAGACGACACTTGGTACTGGATGCAAAAAGCAAAAAAAGAGCTAGGTGATCGAGTTTCCATCTGCCAGCAACCTAAAAATATGGGGAAACGTCACGCCTTATATAGAGGTTTTAATGAAGGAAAGGGCGATATTTTTATCACAGTAGATAGTGACTCTATAGTAGATGCAAATACATTAAGATTACTAGTAAGTCCCTTCATAGGTAATGAAAAATGTGGAGCCGTAGCAGGAAATATACGTGTTCTTAATAAAGAACGAGCGCTATTGCCTAAAATGCTAGATGTTAGTTTTACCCTTAGTTTTGAATTTGTGAGAAGCGCAGAGAGTAATGTAAACAGTGTTCTTTGCACACCAGGTGCACTAGCTGCATATAGAAGAGATGCTGTGTTTGCTTGCCTAGATGAATGGATTGATCAAAAGTTTATGGGCAAATCTTCAGACATAGGTGAGGACAGAGCGCTTACTAATATGATCCTTAGACAAGGACTACACGTGCTTTTTCAAAAAAATGCATATGCGTATACTAACGTCCCAGAAAAGTACAAAGGTCTCTATAAAATGTATATAAGATGGGGACGTAGCAACGTAAGAGAAAACCTTGCAATGGCAAAGTATGTGTTTACAAACTTTAGAAAAGAGTCTAAAGTAGGAGCAAGACTGCTATTTATAAATCAATTTCTAACCATCATAATGAGCTACCCGTTTCTCATATTTATGCTCCTATTTGTAGCAACACATCCCATTTTATTTTTGACATCTACACTTGTTAGTATTTTAATTGTAACCACCTTCCCTGCCTTGTTTTATGCAAGAAAGTACACTCCATCTGAGTCTTTCTGGGCATATACATACAGTCTGGTCTATACTTTTGGTTTATTCTGGATAACTCCATATGCCATTGCCACCGCAGGTAAAAGCGGCTGGTTAACCCGTAGTTTACCACAAGCGGCATAAGTAAAATGTATCAATAAAAAAGCCCTCATTATTATTAATGAGGGCTTTTTATTTTTATAGATAATTACGCTTTCGCGAAAGCGTAACTCAAACCAATAATTGAAACAACTCGGGTTTATCATTAAGATATTCACCAAAGAACTTACGCTTATGCATTCTCTCCACTAGAGGTTCCAAATCTTCTGGAGATTTTATCTCAATGCCCACAATAGCTGGACCTTGCTCCCTACTGGTCTTTTTTGAATATTCAAAATAGGTAATATCGTCTGTACTACTCAGTACATCTGCCACAAACTCTTTGAGAGCGCCCGCTCGCTGTGGGAATTTAATAATAAAGTAGTGCTTTAACCCTTGATATAAGAGTGCTCTTTCTTTAATCTCTGGAGTTCTGGTAATGTCATTATTACTACCACTTACTACACAGGCTATATTCTTACCACGTATCTCCTCTTTAAATTGATCTAAAACGGCGAGGGTAAGAGCTCCTGCAGGTTCTACTACAATGGCATCTCTGTTATACAAGTCTAGTATAGTCTGGCATATTTTACCCTCTGGCACGCTCACAACTTGATCTACAAGCTGCTGGACAATACTAAAATTGCGCTCCCCTACTCGTTGTACCGCTGCACCATCTACAAACTTGTCTATCTCTGTTAAGGTGGTATTCTCATTTTGTAAAAGAGAGTTCATCATCGCAGGTGCTCCTCCAGGCTCTACGCCTATAATTTTCGTTTTGGGAGATAGATGGTGAAACACACTAGATAATCCTGCGATAAGGCCACCGCCGCCCACTGGTACAAATACATAATCCAGCGGCTTTTCTGACTGGGTTACCATCTCAAGACCTACTGTAGCCTGTCCTTCTATAATTTTCTCATCATCAAAGGGGTGCACAAAGGTTTTGTGTTGCGATATGCAAGCTTCACTTGCTTTTGCATAGGCATCATCAAAGGTGTCACCAGTGAGTACCACCTCAACCCAAGTGTCGCCAAACATTTGTACCTGCTCTACCTTTTGTTTTGGGGTAGTTGCAGGCATATAGA
>JAHDEV010000160.1 GCA_020628615.1 Dokdonia sp. | reverse complement strand
AATCCTGTCGAGGTCACAAAAACCTTACAATCATATGATTGTAAGGTTTTTTTTATTTCTACACATTCTTATAATTGAACTTTTACATCTTAGTCGTGGCTACGAGTTCAAATTGTATAATCCCACCGTCTATACTTGCTTTTATAAGTCTCCCGTCTTTATAGAAGTAAAGGTTTTCTCTTCCTTTGGCATTTACCTTTTTATATGAGTGATTACCAAGAGTTACTAGTTTATTAATACTTCCATCCTGCTCAGAATAACAGCTCGTTATAACTGTGGGTTCTTCAAAATATAATTGGATGGTCGTATAATTAATAGGTTCTTTATAGAACTGAGGTCTTTTATTATCTCTAGATACTATATAGAGGCTGTCTTGTTTTCTTGTATATGTCTGAGCACGCGGTTTATCATTTACAAAGATATCAACGTCTGAGGTTTGTAGTAGCCCACTCTCAAATAACACCTTATAACTATAGTTTATTTGTGTTTCCCATATAATCATTGCTGTAATATTTGTGGTGCTCTCATAAAGTGTTTTGCTATCATCTGTGGTTTTTTCGGCTTTTAAACTCCCTATAACTTTATCATTATGTATAATATCAAAGTAGCGGTTTTCTAGTTGTGTAGCACTTATAGACGAAGAGCTAACTAGCATAAAGATTAGAAAAATATAATAACGCATAGCAATTTATGAATTGTAAGGTGAGCTACAAATTACCAGTATATATAAGTCTTAAACACTGACCAATGTCATTTTAGAGTCATTAAGATGGTCATAATTTTGAGAAAAATAAACTTATGAAATCTATACTACTACCTACCGATTTTTCTGACAATGCACTAAGTGCAATACAGTATGCGATTAAGTTATATGCACAAGAAAATTGCACCTTTTATATATTTCACGCGTGGTCTTTCCCTACAGATAGTAATAGAGCTACTATCACATCACATTATGTACAAGAGATGAAGGAAGCGTCAGAAAAAAAAGTTGACTACTTATAAAGATCAAATTGCACAATCACATAAAAACGCACAACATATATTTAGGACTGTACACACAGATACTTCCCTACTTAATGGCATTGAAGCTAGCATTAAGCACCATAACATAGACCTTATTGTAATGGGCACCAAAGGAGCTACAGGAGCAAAAGAACTTTTTTTTGGGAGTAATACCATTAAGGTTGTTAAAAATACCAAACGATGTGACGTACTTATTATACCAGATAATTATCAATTTGAACCACTACAGCAAATAGCCTTTCCCACAGATTTTACACGTTCTTTTGATAATGATATTGCTCCATTAAAAAAAACATCTGCCCTAGACGATACAACAATTCAAATATTACATATAGGCAATGAGCAGAGTCTACATATAGAACAGCTCAACAATTTAAATTCTTTAAAGCAATTATTACACCCTATTGAAACAGCTATTAATTATGTAGAAGCAACTGCAAAAAAGAGAATGCTTATAAGCTCCTTTATAGAAGATTTTAATATTGATATGCTAGTAATGATTGTATACAAGCATAATTTTATTGAGAACCTCATAAATGAGCCAGTAGTAAGTAAGTTAGGGAACCAGACGGCTGTCCCTTTCTATATAATTAAAAGTAAAAATGAGTAACTCTATATAATTATCTACTCTTAAATAGTTTTTCTATTGCTTTTATAAACCTGTCTTCTAGGTCATCAAGAGATTTTGGTGCAACAGCTTTTAAGGTAGTTGTTGCAATAGGCTTATCTTCAGATGTTAGTGCGATGTCATATACAGCTGCCTCTATGATATATGTGACAATCTCCTTTTTATCATATGAAAGATCTTGTGATGATGAGCTTCCCATTCTAAGTGGTTCTAGGGAGTTCATATAATTATGCAAGGACTTTGCTAGTACTGTATCAACTGTCATAGACTTACGTGAGGCAAAAAGAATCTTATCAATATTTTTTGATTTGCAGTTTACAATGAACTGTTCTATCTCAGTTTGAGTAAGTTCTTCCTTATAGACTACATCTGGAAAAACTTCGTGCATTTTATAAGTAACGATACCTTCTCCCTGCATTATAACAGCCATCTTATTTTCAAATCTGTTTTGAAGCTCTTTATCTTCTGTATTTCCAAAAATGAGAATACGATCTAGATTTGCCTCCTTAAAAGCATCAGAAACATATTGAGAAGGTATCAATTTACTTGATGTACAACTGCTTAAAAAAAGTATAACAAGTACATAACGCATCGCTATTTTCATAATCTGAGGATTGATTTATAATACTATAATTTACAATATATCTCACAAATCACCTCTTTAACGATATTACTTATGATAAGCTAAACGAAATTTTAATTCCCTCGATAATCATCCCAGTACCTATGATACCAATGATTAATCCCATAATCTTACCTATCACAGAGATCACATTATTACCTAACACTTTTACAATAAAATCGCTTGCGCGAAAGGTGATATATGTCAATAAGCACATAAGCCCAAAAATTAAAATTACAAGACCTATTTGGATATAAGTCGCATCTGCAACAGAGTTCATTGCAGTTACAATAGTCCCTGGTCCTGCTATAATAGGTATTGCTAGGGGTGATATTGCGATATTTTCATCTACATCTACCGTTTTGAGGTGCTTTACACTTGACTTTTTAGACTGAAGTAAATCAAAACCTATAAGAAAAACGAGTATCCCCCCAAAAATTTTAAATGCGGGAATGGTGATGTCAAATAGCTCAAAAATAAACTTACCTAGTAATACAAACAGTGCTACAATAACAAAGGCCACTATCGTTGCTCTTTTATTAATATCCCTTTTAACCTTCTTACTCGCACCCTCTGTAAGTGACAAGAAAATGGTCATATTTGATATAGGATTTGTAATGGCAAAAAATCCAGTAAATACGGTTAAAGAAAAGGTAAGAATATCTTCCATTATATTGATATTAGAGTGTATGCAAAGTACTATTGCTTCCAGAAGTACCTGTGAGCTTATGTGCGACAGACTAAAATACTATAAATTATTTTAGATGTAGAGTGTTGTAGTACGCTTTCGCGAAAGCGCAAAAAAAATCCGCAAGTAACATATTAATGTTCTGGCGGATTATTTTATGATCTAATATTAGCTCTATAGGTTACCCCTTTGAAGTGACAATAACAACAACGTACATCATAGGGTTGCATAAAGGTTAATTATAGATCTTATATTAATCTATATATACTTCTAAAAACTTTGCATTCTGAGCAAAAAATGAAGCTTCATCACATTGTGCTGGTAATAAAATAGTTTCTCCCATAGATATAATTTCGGTTTTATCATTTACAGTTACAGATGCTGTACCCTCTACACACATAAGGATAACAAACGAATCTAGGTTAGTAAATGATCTCTGAAATGTACTATTTACATTAAAGCTATTTGTTGTGAAGTAATCACAGGCAACCACGTTTTGTGATTTATTATCTTCTACTTTGCAATCTTTTTTACACTCTTCTGTAAACTCCTTAGTAGCTGCAACAGACTGGTCAAGGTGTAAATCTCTTTTTTGACCTTCCTTATCTGTGCGATCCCAGTCATATACTCTATAGGTGATATCTGAGGTTTGCTGTATCTCTGCTGCGAGTACACCTGCTCCTATGGCGTGTATCTTTCCTGCAGGGATAAAATAGGCATCGCCTCTTGTTACTTTTTCTTTATTAAATACATCATATACATTATCTCCATTTACATCTCGTAAGATCTCTGTATTTGCGTTTTTATCTTTAAGACCTAAGATAATTTCTGCTTCTTCTTCGTGGTCCATTATATACCACATTTCTGTTTTACCGTATGAGTTATGATCTCTTTGCGCCATCTCATCATCTGGGTGTACTTGTACAGATAGATTAGTTTTGGCATCTAAAAACTTTATAAGCAGCGGAAACTCATTTCCAAAACGCTCATAATTTGCAGCTCCTACAAACTCACTGGTATGGTTTTCTAAAAGTGAAACTAATGACTCACCTTTATAATCACCATTTGCTACTTGTGAGATATTACCTTCTACTCCAGATATTTCCCAGCTCTCACCAGTCGTATCGCTAGTACATTTCTTGTTAAGTACTGATTGAAGTTTAGATCCTCCCCAGATTTTTTCTTGAAGGATAGGTTCAAATTTTATAGGATAGATGTTCATAATAGTAGATTTGATGTGGATTAATGATGTTTTATGGGGAC
>JAHDEV010000015.1:5379-34519 GCA_020628615.1 Dokdonia sp. | reverse complement strand
TCACGTATGAAGGTACACACGACATACACTTGCTTATAACAGGTCTTGATATTACGGGTGAGAATGCTTTTAAATAGTAAACGGTTACTCTAACTGAAAAAGCCTCATTACATTTTTGTGTAATGAGGCTTTTTTAATTTTATGAGATTATAAATCTATCCGTTAATAGCTTCTACCATATTAATCTTACCTGGTAGCATTTGCTTAAGCATATTTTCTATACCGTTTTTAAGGGTAAACGTACTAGAAGGACAACCACTACAAGCACCTTGTAAAATTACCGAGACGTTTTGAGTCTTTTCATCATAATGTTTAAAAACAATATTACCTCCATCACTAGCAACGGCAGGTTTTACATATTCTTCTATGATATTTACAATCTCCTTTGAAACGTCATCTAGAGTTTCAAACTTTTCTTCGGCGATGGCGTCTACTTGTTGAGGAGTTTTGAGCTGCTCTGCAGTTACGATTTCTTTTCCATCTTGAATGTAGTCACGTATAAACTCACGTGTCTCTGTTACAACCTCATCCCACTCTGCCATATCATACTTCTGGACTGAGATATAATTTTCATCAAAAAATACTTCTTTTACAAATGGAAAGTGAAAAAGCGCCTTGGCCATAGGTGCATTTGCAGTATCATCAATACTTTTAAACTCAAAAGAGGTTGTTACCAGCTTTTTATTTGCTACAAACTTAATAGTAGACGGGTTAGGCGTAGACTCTGCATATACTGTTACTGGTATTTTTTTAGCAGCAACGTCTTCTATAATTACAAGCCCATTATCATTAAGATAATCTTCTACTTGGTTTGCAACTTCTTGCTGCACATCTATCCACTCTACGATATTATATTTTTCTATCGCGACAAAATTTTGTGCGATGTAAACTGTTTTTACAAATGGTAAGTAAAACAGTTGCTGTGCAAGTGGAGAGTTTGCAGCCTCATCTATATTTTTAAATTCGTAGCTATTGTGATTAACAAGAAATTGATCTGCTTGAAATTTTTTGATTGCAGGATTTGATGTTCCTTCTACAGATATATTATATGTTGCCATAGGTGATCTTTTTTTTGCAAAGGTAGGGAAGATGAGCCTTAAAATGTTATAGAATAGTATATGAATGAGTACTAGGCGTGATGTTATTAGTTTTAATACGACTAGTGTTAAGTTTTGGTAAATATCCTTCTGTAATAGTATCTCCCGATATGAGTTCACTTCATATTTAAGGATATGTATTGTAAAAAGTCATATATTTGAGAGCTACGGAAGTAAAATCTTTTGTAGGCCTTACTTAAAAAATAATAGACTGCAGTCGCAAGGGGCAATATCCAAGGCGATTTACTGTTGTATAGAAAACGAAAAACCTATGAGTTTGAAGAAATCCTACTTTCTAATAGCCTTGTTTTTTGCGCAATATGCTATTGCACAAGAGGGAATACCTGTATACCTTGATTACTTACAAGATAACCTGTATTTACTACACCCATCTATGGCGGGAGCCTCTCAAACCACAAAGTTAAGAGGAACTGCACGTGGCCAGTGGGCAGGAGTAGATGATGCACCAGCATTACAAACGGTTAGTATGAATGGTCGAGTGGGTGAGAAAATAGGTGTAGGAGGTATTCTTTTTAATGATAGAAATGGATACTTTTCTCAGCAAGGTGCTTATGCCACATTTGCATATCACTTAATGCTAGGTCGTAGCTTTGTGGATCTTAACCAGCTTTCTTTTGGGATAAGTGCTGGTATTATACAGGGTAAACTAGATGAGACTAATTTTGACCTCACAGATTTTGATCCAGTAATTTCAGGAATAGAGCAAAGTGATTCTTACTTGAATGTAGATTTTGGAATGTCTTATAACTTCTTAGACTTCTCTGCACATTTTACAGTTAAGAATGCAATACCTGCAAAACGTGATATTTTTAGTGAAAATTTTGAGCCTAACAACCAGCGTCGCTATATAGTCTCAATGGCTTATGCGGTAACACCTAATTATACAGACTGGAGTTTTGAGCCATCTGTAATGTTTCAAGCAACAGAGCAAACGGGTGAAGCTACACTAGATGTAAATGCAAAAGCATATTATAAACTTGACTGGGGACGTCTCTGGGGAGGTTTATCTTATAGAAGAAGTTTTGACGGAGCAGAGTTTACAACAAATGGTGAAACTGTAGATGTACAAAAACTACAATACGTTACCCCATTTATAGGAGGAATGTATGATCGCTTTATTTTTGGTTATACATACTCATACCAGAGCAACTCTGTAGTGCTTACTAATGGTGGTTTCCACCAGATTACATTAGGTCTTAATTTAGGAGTAAATAAAGATCCTTATGACTGTAATTGCCCTGCAATAAATTAACTATCATCACGCTTTCGCGAAAGCGTAATCACAATAAAAAAAGCCTCATCAAGTTGATGAGGCTTTCTTGTTTTTAATACTTTGTCTAGACTTACTCATTTGAAGCCATAAGTGCTAAAAACTTATCTAAGTTGGGTAAAATAAGAATACGTGTTCTTCTATTTCTAGACATATTCTCTTTGCTGTTGTTTTCTACAAGTGGGACATAGCTACTTCTCCCAGACGCTATAAGCTTTGTAGGATCTACGTTATGTTTATTTTGTAACTCGCGTACTATTGCCGTAGCTCGCTGTACACTTAAGTCCCAGTTGTCTTTAAGGTAAGAACCCTTTTTAATGGTGCGGCTATCTGTGTGTCCTTCTACCATTACCTCTACTGCAGGTTCAGAATTTACAACTGCTGCAATACGTCTTAAAAGATCATCTGCCTCTTTGCTTACTCTATAGCTTCCTGAGCGAAATAACATCTTATCTGAGATAGAGATTTGCACAACAGTATCATCTATATCGATATTAATATCTTGGCTTGCATTATCTCCATATACATCACGATCTAGGTTGCGTATAAGTTTATGCGATACAGCTAGATTCATAGAGTCTTCAAGTGTCTTTGCTTGAGCAAGCTCACTTGGGTCTACATTTGCAAGTGCAGCTCTAAGCTTCTTTTTTGTATTCTCAGACATCACAGTACCATTTGTAGTAATCTCAAATTTTGAATCATTTGAGGCTTGTAAATCTGTGTTGGTGTCTTTAAGAGCGTTAATTTTATTATTATAATCATCTACTCGTTGCTCTATAGCAGCATATTTTGCTTCTATCTCCTCTTTCTCTACTTTAGTTTTGGTAAGTGTAACCTTTGTAGTGTCATACTCAGATTGTAGTTGGGTATATTTTTTCTTTGAAACGCAAGAGGTTATCATTCCTGCAGTAAGTGCAATAAGTAAGGTGTTTTTTGATATTCTTGAAATACTCATAAATCTTTAGTTTAGTGTTTACTTTTATCTTATACGGCTAGAGTGATTTGTACAGACGTTAAGAGAATCATAAAAACAATAATTGCCTCTAGTTGTCGCTAGAGGCAATTAAAATATAGACGCATCAAACTTATTCTTCCCAGTGGTAATCTTTTACTTTACCCTGCTTTTTTATGGCTTCAATTAGGGCGTTGCGTAGCTCGTTATCTCTTTTATCTGTCTTTGTGGCTACATATGATTGACGCTTTTTATTAAGAGTGGCAATCTCCTCTTGTATTTTTATACGTTCTTTCTTTTTTTGAGCGATATATGCTTTGATTTCCTCCTCGTCCTTTCCTTTTAATTCCTTAGGAAGTTCTGATACTTCAAGCTCTTCTACAATTTCCTCATTATCATCTAGTGCATCTACAAGATCCCAGCTGCTATTTTTATATAACCTTGAGCTCTTGCTTACGGCTCTTTTTACAGCATTTGCACTACCATAGGCTTCTGCATTACTATCTTGGCTACTTTGTAGTGCCATCTTGCTAGAGGCAAGATTTCCATACCCTACATAGGTTTTATTAAGAGCAGCATTTTTATGTAAAATCTCATCGTCATAAGGAGAAGGGATATGTACCGTTGTACGGTCGCTATTTATTGCAATGTAGTCACCTTTTGTAAGTGCAGCACCATCTTTCCAATGCGTTTTAACACCTTGATTATAGTCACCACAAAAGATAGTGTTTATAGTCACATCTTTCCCGCAAGCATTGCTGGCAGCACTTTGATAAGCAATAGGTCCTTGGTCAAAGGGTTCATTACCTGCTATAAATATTAAGTTAAGGTCGTTTGCATTTTTACCCCAGTCTAGTTGGTTGAGCGAGGTTTGTATTACATTACCACAATACTCGTTACCGCCATTTGTTGTGAGTGAGAAAAGGTTTTTAGAAATCTCATCTAGATCTGTGCTAAAGGCGCTCACCATCCTAATGTATCCTTCTCTTGCATTAAGGCGATCATTACCGTATTCATATAGGGCGATTTTAAGGTCTGGTTGTGAGTCATTACCGCATTTTGCAAGTGCAAGCTCATTTACAAGTTCCCAGAGTTGAGCCCTAGCCTGGTCTATAAGACCATCCATACTATTTGAGGTGTCTAGCAGCAAAGCGACTTTGATGGTATTTGTGTCAGGTTTTGGTGTAGAGGTATGTAGTGATGAGGTTTCCGCTTTCGCGAAAGCGTAATTCTCCACTTTAAGATTTCCTGCGAGACTGTTTGTGAGTATTCCCAGGGTAGCAGCAAGTAGCAATAGCGTTTTCATAAGTTTGTTTTTTGAGATGAATATAAATGTTGAGTGTTATGTCTAATGTCTCTTTTTGAATTAGTTACAAGTCAAAAGTAACTATGACTTTGTCTAGAAATTATCGCTATTGAGTAAACCAGCACTACGGGTGAGGGAACGCGCCAGTGATTTGAGTAAAGTGGTAAAAAATGGCTGTAAAATGCCATTTATAAGTAAGTTGCGAGGCCTTGTGATTTTAGGATGCTAGATTTATAGTGTAAGTTTGATACCAATGAGAACTAGAATTTACATATTATGCATACTCTGTATTGCCTTGCTGTCACCAGCATTGCAAGCACAGCAAAAAAATAGAGCCGTAAGCCGTAGCACAAATGAGATCTTCATTTTAAGAGGTAGTGTGCTAGATACCGAAACTATGAAGCCTGTAAACAAGGTAAATGTAGAGGTTACTGGAGGTGCTTACACAAAGACTGGCCGCGATGGGGAGTTTCGTATAGAGGCAAAAGTAGGTGATGAGCTTGTGGTAAAAAGTGAAGATTTTGAAACTGTTTATTATACAGTAAAAGACAAGCAGCGCATTAGGATAGAGGTAAGACCACTAGAAGAGGCCATAGCGCTTGAGCAAATGCAAGATGTAGAAGAAGAGTTAGTAAGCTATAAAACATATCTCAACGAGGCACAATCTGTATATAGAAGAGATGCCGCTGCTGGAGTAGATCAAGTTGCAAAAGCACTTGCCATAGAGGGCTTGTCATCACAAGAGCGAGCAGAGAGTTTTAAGTTACTAGGCGATATTTATAGTTTCTGGAAACAGTATGACCTTGCCATTACAAACTACAAGCTTAGTATAAAAAATACAGCTAGCACTGCGGTAGAGATTGCTCTTGCAAAGGCATACTATAATAACAAAAGTTATCAAGAGAGTATACGTCTCTACAAAAGGTTAGAAAACAAAAAGCTCACACCCCAACAGCTTGTTACAGTAAAAGAAGGTCTGGGAGACGCCTATGTTGCTACTGGCGACTATGTGACTTCTATTACAAACTATGAAGCAGTAGAGCGTACAGTCTCAGAGCTTAATAAAGTCTCAGAAGCTGCACGAGTACGCACAAAAATAGGTGATGCTTATGACCAGCAAGGAGCGCAACAAGAAGCAGCATCAAACTATAACAAAGCGGCGCAGTTATCTAGTCTTGAGAAAACAGAATCTTCTGTAAGAGCAAAAACAAATATTGCAGATTATTATAGTAGAAATAAATCATATGACGCAGAGATCGAGTTACGTAAATCTGCTATAGAAGACTTGAGTGTGGTTGCACCAGACTCTATTTCTAATGATGATGTAATCACTACTCAAAAGCAAAATTATAAGATAGGATTTGCACTGGCTGCTCAAAATAAATACGACGAGTCTATAACATTTCTTAATAAAAGTATTGAAGAAGCAAAGCGCAAAGAAGACCTCACGGTAGAGACTAACGCGCGTAGAAGGCTCTCTGAAGTATATAGGGACAAAGGAGACATAGATAAGTTTAAAGAAGCTTACGAGGCTTATAAAGAGGTGGTAGATCTTAGTTACAATCGTAAGGAGCAAGAGATCTCACAAGCTACACGATTTGCAAAAGATATTACAGAACAACAAAACCGAATCATAAGCCTAGAGAAAGATAGAGAACTTAATGAAAGTAGATACCAGCTTGCTTTTCAAGAGCAAGAGCTTGTAAAGGCACGTGATACAAGACAAAAGGTAATTATAGGGTCGTTAATTCTAGTGACAGCCTTACTTATGCTTACGGCTTTTGCGATGTACCGTAGTAGTAAAAAACAGCAGTATGCAAATAATGTGCTTGCTCTTAAAAGTCTACGCTCACAGATGAATCCGCATTTTATTTTTAATGCCCTTAATTCTGTTAATAGCTTTATAGCTACAAATGATGAGCGCACTGCAAATAGATACCTGTCTGACTTCTCTATACTAATGCGTTCCGTTTTAGAAAATAGTGAGGAGGATTTTATACCACTCTCTAGCGAGATAGATCTCATAAAGCGCTATACAATGCTGGAGCATTTTAGGTTCAAAAATAGATTTGACTATGAGATAGAAGTAGATAAAGAGCTTGATGTAGATGCCTTTATGATACCGCCTATGTTGCTCCAGCCTTATGTAGAAAACGCGGTATGGCACGGTATGAGGTACAAAGAAGAAAAAGGAAAACTACAAATAACCTTTGCTCAAAAAGATAAAGATACTGCAATAATAACCGTGTCTGATGATGGGGTGGGGCGCAAGCGAAGCAAGGAGTTAAAAACCGAAAATCAAAAGAAACAGAAATCTAAAGGAATGGGTAATATCAAAAAGCGTATTGCCATCCTTAACGAGATGTATGGCGATAGAATAAGTGTTACTGTATCAGATATTTTTGAAAACGGAGAGGGAACACAAGTACAACTCTTTATTAAAAAAGCATAATTATGGAGCTCAAAACAATCATAGTAGAAGACGAAGAAACAAGTAGAGAGATACTGCGCAACTACCTTACAAAATACTGCCCAAAAGTAACTATCGTTGGGGAGGCTCAAAATGTAGATGAGGCCCTAGTCTTGATACGTAATCACAAACTAGATCTCGTCTTTTTAGATGTAGAGATGCCTAAGGGTAATGCATTTGACCTACTTGAGCAAGTGGGTGATCGTACCTTTGAGACTGTCTTTGTCACGGCATATAATCAGTATGCGATGGATGCGCTCAACACACACGCCTCATATTACTTGCTTAAACCTGTTTCTATAGATGAGCTTATCAAAGCAGTAGATTATGTTACCGAGATTAAGTCTAAAGAAAACGCATTAGAAAATAAAGTGCTCACAACACATAGTATAGAAAAGCAGGGTAAGATAACTATACCAGTACAAGATGGCTTTGAGGTACTCCCAGCTAGAGATATTTTATACTGCCAGGCAGATGATAACTATACTCAGATTTTTATGAAATCTGGTGATAAAAAGCTAGTAAGCAAAACGCTTAAGTTTTTTGAAGTAGCGCTTACAGATTTTGGCTTTGCAAGAGTGCATAAGTCTTTTCTTGTAAATGTAAATGAGATTACTGGTTACAAAAAAGGAAAGGGTGGAAGCGTGGTGATGAGTACGGGTAAAGAAGTGCTTGTTTCGGCTAGTCAGAAGTCTAACCTGCTTGCTTACTTTCAATAAATATTTTTAAAAATCTTTGTGGGATATGGTAATGCGAGTGGTGGTTTTTACGCTTTCGCGAAAGCGTAATAAGACCTTTTTAAGCACATCTACATCTCCATTAGTATACAAGTAGTGCTCACTAGTCTCACTCGCCGAAAGATGGTTTAACTCTTTTAAAACAGCCTCAGTCTGTCTAGCTACAGCAAGTCCAGAGTCTATAATTGCTACCTGAGAAGGCAGCATCTGTTTTAATAATGGGATGAGGTAGGGGTAGTGGCTGCAACCTAGTACGAGGTAGTCTATATTTTTTTCTAACATAGGCTGTATATAGGATTCTAATAGGTTGTATAGCTCAAGATTCTCTAGATCTCCTTGCTCTATAAGAGGTACAAGACCCTCACCTATTACCTCAATAACATCTACGCCTTGTGTCCATCTCTCTGAGGTGGTTTGAAAAAGGGCACTATTAAGAGTTCCCTTTGTAGCAAGAATGCCTATGGCTTTGTTTTGAGATTTTAAGGCTGCTGGTTTTATAGCAGGCTCTATACCTATAAATGGTAGATTATAATGTTCTCTTAGATAGTCTATAGCATTTGTGGTTGCCGTGTTGCAGGCTACAACAATGATTTTTGCACCCAGTTTAATGAGTTTTTCTGTGTTTTTTACAGAAAGAGCAATGATATCTTCTTTAGACTTTGCGCCATAGGGCGCATTTATGCTATCTGCAAGGTAGATGGTGTTTTCTTTAGGCAGTCTTGTAATTATCTCTTTCCATATAGAAGTACCTCCTATACCACTGTCAAAAACTCCTATAACATCCTTATTACTCATAGTTCTAAAATAAAAAAAACTGCCCGAGAAAGGGCAGTTTTTATATGCTATTTGATAATGTACTCAGTGAGTGTTTATCAAGCTTTAGATTTATATCCCTAGAGCAGCTTTTGCGTCTGCCATTAGATCGTAACCATCTGCCATAAGAACTCCTCCTGCTCCTGGAGTAGAGTCTAGTACAAACTCATAACCTTTTGCTCGCGCTACTTTTTGTATAGCAAGTCTAGCTTCTTCTAAGATAGGTTTGATAAGTTCTTGTTGTTTTACTTCAAGTTTTTGCATTGCAGATTGTTGGTACTTTACAATGTTAGAACGAGTTTCTTGTACTTCGTTCATACGTCTTTGGTTCTCTTCATCTGTTTGCGTTTCTGCCTCACGGTTGTAACGCTCTAATGTTTTTTGAAGTTCTGTACCCATTCCTGAGATATCTGCATCATATGACTTTGATAGTTTGTCTAGTTCTGCCATAGCTGTCTTATATGAAGGCATAGCTTCTACAAGAGACTGCGAGTTAATGTGTGCAACTTTGCTTTGTGCTTGCATAGCGCTGCTCATTCCTACGATAAGTGCAATTGCTGCTAATACTTTTGTAAACTGTTTCATTGTAATCTAATTTGAGTTAAGTGTAAAATTTAATAAGGGTTAAATACCTCCTCCATCTTCGCCATCTGCTTGTGAAGGATTTGCTTTTCTTTTTCTAGCTTCTATAATAGAATCTCTTTTTGCTTTACGTACGGCAATTATAGAGTCTTTTCTTCTTTTTCTTGCTTCTAGTGCCGCTTCTTTTGCAGAGAGGGCATCACCTGGTTTTTTTTCTAAAGTAGGAGCTCCAGTATTTCTGCTCGCTGCTTTTGCTTCTCTTACTGCTGTTATAGAGTCTTTTTTACGTTTACGCTCTTCAAGAAGTTTCTTTCTCCTCTCGTCAAACGCTGCTTGACGTTCTGCCTTTTGAGCATTACGTTCTTTATTACGTGCTTCTAGTGCTGCTTCACGCTCAGATTTTTTCGCTTCTATAGCTCTTTGCCTTTCTTGTGTTGCTTTGTCTTGCTCTACAGTTTTTGCTTCGTCTATGTCAAAATCTCTTTCTTCTTTCTTACTGTTTATCTGGTTGCGCTTTGCAGCACGAGTGATACTTCTTAAAACTTGATCACTTATATTAAGACGATCTGCAGTATATAGCATCATTAAATCTGAAGATTTATCAAAAACTAAATCAAATTTCTTTGCTGCAGATATTTCTTGTACTGCATTAAAAACTTGATCTTGTACAGGCTCTACGAGTTGTCTTCTTTGAATCGCAAGATCTCCTCCTGGTCCAAAACGTTTTTGTTGATACTCTAAGATTTGATCTCTCTCAAAAGTAATCTCTTCATCACGCTCTTCTATAAGTTCTTTTGTTAACAGTGCTCGCTCATTATCTAGCTGTTCTTTCATTGCAGATACTTCTTCAAGCTTTGTTTCTATCTCTCCTTTCCATCTTGCAACTTTTTCGTCCAGCTGTGATGAGGCTTCTTGATATTCTGGAACATTCTCGAGAATGTATTCCATATCAATATAACCTATACGTACACCACTTGCTCGTTGTCCTTGAGCGCTAAGGCTTATAAGGAAAGTTGCTATTAGTAAGATAAAAACGTTTGTCTTCATAGTTTCAGAGTTGCATTAGAAATAATCGTGCCAAAAATTAAAACTGCTGTCCGATAATGAAGTGGGTTTCCCATCCATTTGCTCCTGTTGTACCAGGAATTGGGTCAAATCCATATCCAAAATCCAGACCTAATAATCCAAAGGCCGGCATAAATATACGAATTCCTGCCCCAGCAGATCTACTCAATTGAAACGGGTTATAATCTCTAAAATTGTCATAAGATGATCCTGCTTCTGCAAAAGTTAATGCATAGATACTTGCTTGTGGGCTAAAGGTGATAGGATAACGTAGTTCAAGACTAAATTTATTGTAAATAGTAGCACCATCATTAGCCTGCCCTGTGCTCTGTAAAATAGCTCCTCTATCTATAGGAGTTACAGACTGGTTACGGTATCCTCTAAGTCGTATGAACTCACGACCATCAGTTGAAAATCCTCCTAGACCATCTCCTCCTAAAAAGAAACGTTCAAAAGGTGGTACACCTCTATCTTGATTATAAGCACCTAGCCATCCAAATTCTACTCCAGATTGTAGTACAAACTTACCTACAAGTGGTGTGTACCACTTACCAGTAAACTTTACTTTATAGTATTCTAGCCAATTAAAACGCTCTTGATCTATCTCTCCTACCGTCTTACCAGAACTACTTAAGCCATTTTCTATAGCTTCATCGCGCTCTATAGCTAGACCTTTATAATCAACACCATTCCAAGCAGAGTATGGCAGGGTTAATTTTGCTGTTAGACTTATGTCAGATCCACTTGTAGGGAAAATTAATCCTCCATAAAGCTCACGTCTACTTAGACCTATAGTATAGGCTAAGTTTTCTGAAGCTCCATCTCCAAAGGTAAATAGACGACTTGTATTGTAGTTTTGTAAATCAAAGTGCTGGAAACTTATAGCGTGTGATAAGCTAAAGTTTCTATCTGGCCATTTAAGACGCTTAGATAACCCTACAGAACCTCCCGTAATTAAGAACTTACTGTTTCTATCTACACGATCACTAGCGCTTCCAGTTGTAATACCTGTAAATAAATATTGTATCGTGTGCGAGAATGATGTAGAAAATTGTACGGGTTGTTTCCCTCCAAACCAAGGGTCTGTAAGAGAAGCGCTATACGTTTGGAAAAACTGACTTGCTTGTGCTCTCAAAGAAAACTTCTGGCCATCACCCATAGGTAATGGGTTGTAGGCATCTTTATTAAATATGTTCTGTATAGAGAAGTTGTTAAATGAGAGTCCTAGAGTTCCCACAAAACCTCCACCACCAAAACCTCCTTGAAGTTCTATCTGGCTTGCTCCTTGCTCTACTACGTTGTACTCTAGATCTACAGTTCCACCTACTGGATCAAAATTATTAAAGTTAGGTGTAAGCTGTTGCGCATCAAAGAAGCCTAGTTGACCTAGCTCACGTATTGTACCTACTACTGCTTTTTTGCTATAACGCTGTCCAGGCTTAGTGAGTAGTTCTCTATAGATAACTTTATCCTTAGTCTTGTCGTTACCCTTTACAGTTACTTTGTTAAAGTATGCAAGTTTACCTTCAGTAATACGTACTTCAAAGTTTATCGTGTCGTTTTGTACACTTGTTTCTACAGGGTTTACGTTTGAGAATAAGTAACCACTGTTTTGATAAAGGTTTGCGATGTTATCAGCATCAGGATCTGTGTCATCTTTGATGCGTTCTTGAAGTAAAACGCCGTTATAAACATCTCCTTTCTTAAGGCCTAGTTGTCTGCTTAATTGCTCATCTGTGTATACAGAGTTTCCTATAAAGTCTATATCACCTATGTAGTATCTACGTCCTTCTTCTATATTAATTTCTATCGTAATGCTTTGGTCATTGTTTTTGATAATAGAGTCAGAAACTACTCTTGCATCACGATAACCTTTTTCTTTGTACTTATTTATGATGGCTACTTTGTCCTCTTCATAATCTGCTTTAATAAACTTTGATCTTTTCCAAAGACGCCAGATTTTTTTCTCCTTTGTGTTTTTCATAGATCCAAGAAGTTTTCCTTTTTGAAGCTTCTCACGTCCATTAAAGTTAATTTCCTTAATCTTAACGCGCTCACCTTTGTCAACATTTACAATCATATTGACTTTATTTTTGCCAATAGTGTCTGCTGCAGGAACAGTATTTATAAATACTTTAGAGTTTAAGAACCCTTTTTTCTTGTACGAATTCTCAATATAATTTGTAGTGGTTGTTTCTAGGTTTTCTGTAACCTTTGCTCCTTTATTAAGGCCATTGTCTTTAATAAAGCTAGATCCTTTTTTCTGCTTTATTCCTTTAAAGCGTACTTCGTTAAGTTCTGGAACTTCTTTTATGTCGAGTTGTAAATCTACTTTGTCACCATTTACTGCAGTAACATATAAATTAATGTCAGAAAAGAGTTCAAGGGACCATAGTTTCTTGATTACATTAGAAACTTTTGTGCCAGGTAGTGAGATGCGCTCTCCTACTCTTAAGCCCGTAAATACAATCACGGTATTTTCATTATAGGTAGAAGTCCCGGTAACCTTTATATCTGCAATTTCATACTTGATATCTGGATCGAGTGGTATGTCTCTCTGGGCGTTTACTAAGGTGCTACATAATAAGGCTAAAATAAAAATCCATCTGCCTGTTACTTTTGAAAAAGTAGCTGTACTATTTAATCTGTTCACTTGTCTTTCCAAATCTTCGTTCTCTTTTCTGATAATTGTAAATAGCGTCATGTAAATGTTCCTTTCTGAAATCTGGCCACAATACTTCTGTAAAGTAAAATTCAGCATAGGCAATTTGCCATAGTAAAAAATTGCTCACTCGTTGCTCTCCACTTGTACGTATTAATAGATCTACATCCGGTATGTCATAGGTGTAAAGATGCTGATTTATACAAGATTCATCTATTTCAGCCGGCGAAATTAGGTTATTTTTAACTTTATCGCTTATTTCTCGTACTGTTTTTATAAGTTCTTCTCTACTGCCGTAACTCAGTGCTAGTGTGAGCTTAAGCCTTTTGTTGTCTTTTGTTTTTTCTATCACTTCATTAAGTTCACGCTGCGCTTTTTTAGGTAAAGAGCTAGTTAAGCCTATGGTGTTAAGAGAGACATCGTTGTCTTGTAGTGTAGAAATTTCCTTTTTAAGAGAAGAAACAAGTAGATTCATAAGTGTATCTACTTCGGCCTTAGGTCTGTTCCAGTTTTCTGTAGAAAAAGCGTATAGTGTAAGGTGGGGTATGCCCAGCTCTGCAGCAGCCTCAACGGCTTCTCTTACAGCTTTTGTACCTTTTTTATGACCTACGGCTCTAAGGAGTCCTTGTTTTTTTGCCCATCGTCCATTACCATCCATAATGATGGCAACGTGCTGGGGTAATTTATTTTTGTCAATGTGGGCGAGTGCGTCCATTATATATTTAAAATGCGCAGAAACAAGGTCTGCGGCCAAAGGTAAAGCTTACAGTCACACCTGTAAACACATACCAGTCATTATTATTTCTATTCCCAATACTTATCGTATTGTCATCTCCTACGGGTGCGCTTCCATCCAGATTATCTGTAAATGTATAGCGGGCACCTCCTTCTAATGCTATTACCATAGAGTTAAAAGCTACTTTATAGCCTAACACGATAGGTATTGCAAAGTCTAAAGCATTTCCATCTGGAGTAATACCACTTACTCTAGAAATGTTTTCGTGATTAAATGCGGTTATACCTGAGTATAAATACGGAGCATTTGCATTACGATCTTTAAACATATCAAATTCCCAAAAGGTATACTCCAGTCCCAGTGAGACTTCTTGTAAACTATTTGTAAAAGATAATCCTCTACTTTGTCTTCTAGCTTCGTGACTATCTGCATCATTTCCTTCTAGCTCTGTAAACAGCGCTGTAAACCTGAAGGAATGTCTTGAACTTCGGTTCCATTTTAAAATCGCTCCAAAAGCTGGTTTATTCGGTGCAATATAATTAGTTGACCCAATGTCGCTTACAACATTTGATCCACCAATAAAGGCTCCTATTTCATAGGTTTGCCCTTGTGCTTCGATATTCCAAAAAATGGCGATTAAAACAATCGTCAGGTACTTCATATAGCCGTAAAAGTTTGCAAATATAACAATTCTGTGATGGTACTAGCAATAAGAGGTTATTAAGATGATTGTGTGAGTGTTCGCTTTCGCGAAAGCGTCCCTAAACCCTATATAGCCAGTCCTAAAAGAAAACAGCCTTTGTGGATAATTATTGTCTAGTTCCTTTTATCTTCTCCCCAGAGTAGTTTATGTCTTAGTGTTTTTAAAAAGCTATCTCCTTCTAAACGGATGAGGCTTATCTCAAATGGTGCTTTTTGTAGCGTTATAATTGTTTCATTATCTACCGTGGCTATTCTCGAGTCAAGAGAGATAAGATGTTGATCTGCTCTTCCAGACACGCTCAGTTCGATTGTAGTATCATCTGGTATAACTAGTGGTCTTGCATTGAGGTTGTGAGGTGCTATGGGGGTGATTATTATGCTTGATGTTTGTGGTGTGATAACCGGTCCTCCACAACTTAGTGAGTAGCCTGTTGAGCCTGTGGGTGTGGCAACGATAAGGCCATCTGCCCAGTAATTTGTAAGGTTCTCACCGTCTAATTTTGTCGTTACAGAGATCATAGAGGTGGTGTTTTTTCTACTTACTGTAATCTCGTTAAGTGCAAAGTTGAGTTCTCCTATGGGATCTTTTTTACTATTGGTAGTGACTTGTAGTAGGCTTCTTTTTGAGATGCTGTACTTGCCGGTAAGTATTTTTTCTATAGAGGCGGCAATGTCATTTTTCTTGATAGTAGCAAGAAAACCTAGTCGACCTGTGTTTATTCCTATTATAGGTATGTTGAGATCTCGTACATACGTAACAGTTTTTAGAATTGTACCGTCTCCACCTATGCTTACAAAGAGGTCGTAGGTATTGTCCAATTCTCTAAAGGTAGAAAAGTGATTGTAGTCCTTCTCTATGGTGTCATTCTCGTGAATGAGTTTAAGAAAGTTTTTCTCTATAATAACTTCTATTTGCTTCTTGTCAAGAATGTCTAGAAGCTGCTGGATGTACTGTCCTGCGGCCTCGTGGTAGAACTGACCGTATATACCTATTTTCATAGTTAGTTATATGTTTAAGTATTTCTCGAGGTATTGTGATCGCTCACGTAGGTCTGTAAGAAATGTATCTTCTTGATGGCTTGAGACTATTATGTAGCTGTATCTTCTAAAGGCTGCTAGTATATCGTTAAAGTTTGATCTTCCTATTTTAAGAGAAATCTCTGCTACATCATTTTCTATTTTTGAGATAAACATCCCCCATAATTTACCATCGTTAGACTCTACAATCTGGCTTATCTCGCTAAAAGAGTAGTCTTGCACCCCTTTTTCAATTACAACTACGCTTCCAGGCTCACTTATAAAAGGTGTGTTATTAAAGAAGTTCATCACATCTTCAAGTTCATAATAACCAAGATAGGTGTTGTTTTCTCCTAGTACTGGCATAAGGTTGCAGCCGTTTTGTGCAAAGGCTTCTAGCACGTCTAACCAGTTAGTATCAAATCTTACAAAAAATTGCTCATACCCGTGGTTATAATCACTTATGGGCGTATCTGCATCTAGGCAATGTGTGTCATTTTCTGGCAAAGAGCCTACATAAACGCCGTCTCGCTCTATGGGTACGTGTGAGTATGTGGTCTGAGTAAAAATAGATTGTACCTCGCCTATATTCTCTTTTTCTGAGACAGGCTTTATGTCATTTATTATAAAATCTGTTAATGTCATAATGCAAAATAATGAAAAAATACCCGCCTAGCACTGGTGTCTTTGTATTTTTGTGATATCAAATAATATATGATTGCTATGACAAAATTAAGCGTAAATATTAACAAAGTAGCCACATTGCGTAATGCTAGAGGAGGGAATGTGCCAAATCTATTAAAGGTGGCTAGTGACCTTGAGAAAATGGGGGCGCAAGGTATAACCATTCACCCTAGACCTGATGAGCGCCATATACGGTATCAAGATGCTCGTGATCTAGTAGATGTGGTGACTACAGAGTTTAATATAGAAGGTAATCCTATTCAAAAGTTTATAGATCTCGTACTAGAGACTAAACCTACACAGGTTACACTAGTGCCAGATGCAGTAGATGCAATTACGAGTAATGCAGGCTGGGATACAATAAAACATAAGGACTTTTTAAAAGAGGTCATAGCCGAATTTCAAAATGCAGGTATACGTACTTCTATCTTTGTTGATCCTGTATTAGAAATGATAGAAGGAGCAAAAGAAACTGGTGCAGACAGAATAGAGCTTTATACAGAAGCTTATGCAGATGGATATCTAGAAAATAAAGAGGAAGCCATAAAACCATATATCGCGGCAGCTTTTCTAGCTAGTGATCTTGGTATAGGTATTAACGCAGGACACGATCTTTCCCTAGATAATGTAGAGTATTTTCATAATAGCATTCCAGACTTGATAGAGGTTTCAATAGGGCACGCACTTATGGCAGAGTCATTATATCTAGGTTTTGAGACGGTGGTGTCTTCTTATCTTAAAAAATTACAATAAATGATTGTGCACTCTAATATTATAGGAGAAGGAAAGCCACTGGTAATTTTACACGGGTTTTTGGGTATGGGTGATAACTGGAAAACGCTTGCAAAACAATTTGCGGCAGATGGTTACCAACTGCATCTTATAGACCAGCGCAATCACGGCCGTAGTTTTCATAGTGACGCTTTTAGTTATGAGTTGCTCGTAGAAGATCTTAAAGACTATTGTGTAGAAAATGGACTTGATAAGATACACCTTTTAGGTCACTCTATGGGAGGTAAAACAGCAATGCTCTTTGCAGTTACATATCCAGATATGGTAGATAAACTCATCATTGCAGATATAGGTGTTAAAGAATATCCCCAGCATCACCAGACTATTTTAGAGGGGCTCACAGCGCTTTCTAATAATAGCGAAGCGATGTCTAGTAGGTCTGGAGCTGATGAATTTCTAGCAAATTATATATCAGACTTAGGGACGAGAATGTTTTTACTTAAAAATCTTTATTGGGTAGAAAAAGGTGTTTTAGGTTTACGTATGAACCTAGCGGCTCTTATTCAAAATATAGAAGAAATAGGAAAGCCCTTACCGCTGGGCGCAACTTATAGCGATGCTACTTTATTCCTTAGAGGAGATAAGTCTAATTACATCCTCGAAGAAGATAAAAATGGGATTTATAACGCTTTCGCGAAAGCGCAAATCAAGACAATTTCTAATGCTGGTCACTGGCTTCACGCAGAAAATCCTAAAGATTTTTATAAAGAAGTGATAAATTTTTTATAGTATTGTCAATCACAAAAAGCTATGTATGCATAGTAAATGTGTAAAAAATCAATGTTTCCTTTATAAATAGCTTATTTTTGAAGGTACATTTTTACGAATAACACAATTCCCATAACCTAAATTAAATTATGAAAAAAGTATTAAGTGTCATTGTTCTGCTACTTGTTTGTGCAGTGACGTATGCCGGAGGTTACCGAGTGAGTCTACAAGGACAACGAGGTCTAGCAATGGGTCACACAGGTGTGGCTTATGTAAATAGTGCTGAGATAGCATTTTTTAACCCAGGAGGCCTTGTGCACCTAGAAAATAAACTAAGTATATCTGTAGGTGGCTTTGGAGTTTTTTCTGATGTAAAGTATCAGAACACAGAGTTTGGAACATCTTCACAAACAGATAGTCCTACGGGAACACCACTTTATCTATATGCAGCATATAAGCTTAGTGAGAAGTCTTCTGTGGCACTAGCAGTATACACTCCTTATGGTAGTACAGTAGAGTATCCAACAGACTGGTCTGGATCGCACTTAGTAAATAGTATAGAACTATCTGCTATTTTTATACAACCTATATTTTCAACAAAACTTACAGAACACGTAAGTATTGGAGGGGGACCTATACTAGCTATAGGAGGTGTAAACTTTAATCGTAATTTATCAAGAAGCTTGGCAGATACAGACGGTAACCGTTCTAATGTAGAGATCGATGCCTCTGGAGTAAGCGGATATGGTTTTTCTGTAGGTGCTTATGCCCAGTTTAGCGATAAGTGGTCTTTTGGTGTAAACTACAGGTCTAGAATAGATATTGAGGTTGAGCCAGGTGATGGTGTCGCTACTTTTTCTAATGTGCCTAACTCACCACTTGCACCTATTACAAATGGAGATTTTGATTTTACAGCTACGCTGCCATTACCAGCAGAGTGGACAGTGGGTGTAACTTACAAGCCTACAGATAAGTGGGTTCTTAATGCAGATGTAAACTATGCAGAGTGGGATAGATATAACTCTCTTGATCTTAACTTTTTAAATACAGATGGATCTGTAGCGCTAGAGTCTATTAACCCAAGAAATTACCAAAACGCTTGGACATTACGTCTAGGAGCAGAATACTCAGTAAGTGACAAGTTTGCTTTAAGAGGTGGTGCTTATTTTGATGAGTCTCCAGTACAAGAAGGATTCTTCTCGCCAGAAACTCCACGTAACGATTCTTTTGGTTTTACAGGAGGTTTCTCTTATAACGTAACTCAAAAACTAGCGATAGATGCTTCATTCTTATACCTAGCTTTCAGAGAAGTAGATGCTTCTTATGATGCATATACAGAAAGTGGTGTTGAGGCTCCATTTGCAGGAACGTATAGATCAAGTGCATTTGCACCAGGATTAGGATTAACCTACAAATTATAAAATTACAGCAATGAAAAAATATTTTAATTATATCGCACTTCCTGCGCTTGCACTTGGCCTTGTTGCTTGTGAGCCAGAATTTGAAAATGAAATTGAGGACGGAACAGTGTACACAAATGGAGAGGCAAACTTTTCTTCATACGTAGCTGTAGGTAACTCGCTTACTGCAGGTTTTGCAGATGGAGCACTTTATATAACTGGTCAAGAAAATTCATACCCTAACATTATGGCGCAACAGTTTGCGCTTGCAGGTGGAGGAGAATTTACACAGCCACTTGTAAATGATAACTTAGGGGGACTTACGCTAGGGGGAACTCAAATTACTAATAACCGTTTTGTACTAGCTACAGACGAAAATGGTAACCCAGGTCCAGCTTTACTAACAGGAACGCCTACAACAGATATTACAAATGTTGTGACAGGGCCTTTTAACAATGTAGGTGTACCAGGAGCAAAGAGTTTTCACCTTGTAGCGCCAGGTTACGGTAATGTAGCTGGAGTACCTACGGGACAAGCAAACCCATATTTTGCAAGATTTGCATCTGAGGCTAACGCGACAGTAATGGGAGACGCACTTGCGGCAAACCCATCATTTTTCTCACTATGGATAGGTAATAACGATATTTTATCTTTTGCTACTTCTGGTGGTGCTGGTGTAGACCAAACAGGTAATTTTGATCCTACTACTTATGGACCTAATGATATTACAGACCCTAACGTTTTTGCAAACGTTTATTCTCAAGAGGTAAGTCTTCTTGTAGCTTCTGGTGCGCAGGGAGCACTTGTAAATATTCCAGATGTAACATCTATACCTTTCTTTACAACGGTACCTTCACAAGCAATACCACTAGATGCAACTACGGCTGCTACACTTAATGCGGCATTTGCAGCATATAACACTCAGGTGTTACCAGGTCTAGCATCTTTTGGAATCATCACTGCAGATGAGGCTGCTGCTCGTCAAATTACATTTGCCGAAGGAGCAAACTTTATCACAATACAAGATGAAGACCTTACAGACATCTCTGCAATAGTACAAGGACCTCCTTTTAACTTAGATCCTATTACTGCGGGATTATTATCTCAATTACGCCAGACTACAAATGATGACTTAGTGCCACTTACTACAGCAGGAGTACTTGGAACTACAGATCAAGATTTCTTAAATCTATTAGTTTCTTTAGGAATCCCAGCAGAGCAGGCTGCATTGCAGGCTATAAATGGTGTGTCACGTCCTTTACAAGACCAGTTTGTACTTACGTCACAAGAGCAAGAGCTTATCACGACGGCACAAACACAGTACAATGCTACTATACAGGCACTAGCACAATCTAATGATCTTGCTTTTGTAGATGCACGTTCTGCATTACAAGTGGTTGCAAATGGTGGAGTTTCTTTTAACGGAGGAGTTCTTACATCAGATTTTGTAACTGGAGGGGCTTTCTCTCTAGATGGTGTACACCCTACACCTAGAGGTTATGCATTTACTGCAAACGCTATTATAGATGCTATTAATGAGCAGTATGGTTCTACCATACCAGGAGTAGATATAGGATCTTACGGTACAGTAACACTTAGTAATGATGTAAACTAAGTTTTACAACACATACCCTATAGTAAAAGCGCCTTTTTTTAAAAGGCGCTTTTTTTATGCGTAAATTTATGCTTTCGCGAAAGCGTATTTAACCCTTAAAACAACCATTATGAATACTATTATTAAAATACTACTTACGGCGGTTGCTGTAGTTGTGCTCTCAAAGTTTTTGCCAGGTGTAACTGTAGATGGTTTTGTGACGGCTATCATTGTTGCCGTAGTACTTGCGTTACTTAAATTTATAGTGAGGCCTATACTTGTGATACTTACCTTGCCAGTTACTATTGTGACATTTGGGCTGTTTTTATTTATCATAAATGCCATTATCATATTAATAGCAGATTATTTTGTGGGAGGTTTTTCTGTAAGTGGCGTTTGGATAGCACTCCTCTTTAGTATTTTGCTCAGTATTTTTCAGAGTATATTATTCTCGCTACTTAAAGATGATAAGTAAGAGGACGTTAAGCACTTATTAAAAGATTGTTGGAGTTGTAAAAATATCGTATTTTTGCGCCCTCAAAATTACATTATAATGAATATTACAAAAGAGCAAATAGACGACCTAAACGCAGTAGTGAAGGTAGAAATCGTTAAGGATGACTATAACGAGAAGGTAGAGTCTATACTTAAGAACTATCGTAAAACAGCAAATATTCCTGGTTTTAGAAAAGGTCACGTACCTATGGGAATGGTGAAGAAGCAATACGGGATGGCTGTGCGTGTAGATGAGGTAAATAAAATACTTCAAGAAGCTCTAGGTAAGTTCTTACAAGAGGAGAAGCTTGACGTATTAGGTAATCCGCTTCCAAAAAATCAAGAAGATTTTAACTGGGATGCAGATGATTATAACTTTGAGTTTGAGCTAGGAATGGCGCCTAAGTTTGATGTAAACCTCAAGCCTAAAAAAGCAATCACTAGCTATAAGATTAAGGTAGATGATAAAATGGTAGATAGTCAAGTAACTACTATTAGAAAACAATACGGGAAGTTAATCTCTCAAACTGAGGTTGCAAAAGACAGTGAAGTAACTGGAACATTTGCAAGTGAGAAAGCTGGTATAGATAACCAAGCTACTTTTGAGATAGAGCAACTTAAAGGGAAGAAAAATGTAGATGCATTTGTAGGAGCAAAACCTGGAGATGTAATTACGGTTAAGACTAAAAGTCTTTTCTCAGAGCCTGGAACATATCAAGCAGCATTAAAAATCTCTGAAGACGAAGCAAAAGATCTTAATGCAGAAGTTACTTTTACTGTAACAGAAACAAACAAGCGTGAGCAAGCAGATCTTGATCAAGAGCTTTTTGATAAGTTATTTGGAAAGGATGTTGTAAAATCTGCGACAGAGCTTAAAGAGAAAATAAAAGAAGATGGTGAGCGCCAGTTTACACAACAGAGCGACCAGCAGCTTATGAATGACGTTACAGAGCGTCTTATTGATGAAACTAAGTTTGACCTGCCTTCAGACTTCTTAGCTAGATGGATACAATCTACTGGAGAGAAGCCTATGACAGAAGAAGAAGCAAAAGAAGAGTTTGCACGTTCTGAAAAAGGTTTAAGATGGCAACTTATAGAAGGTAAAGTCGTTACAGAAAACGAACTTCAAGTAACATTTGACGAGCTTAAAGATTATTCTAAAGATATGATCAAAGCACAAATGATGCAGTACGGGCAAATGAACCCAGAAGAGAAAGAACTTGATGATATCGCAGCACGTATATTAGGTAATCAAGAAGAAGTAAAGCGTCTTTCTGAACAGCTTATGAATGTGAAAATGCTTTCATTCTTCAAAGAAAATGTAAAACTTAAGGAAAAGGAAGTAACCTTTGACGAATTTGTTAAGGAAGTATACAATTAGAATACCTCCTAGATAATAAGTATCTTTAAAGCGTTTTACTAGACTAGGTAAAACGCTTTTTTATTAAAGAAAATATTGCTAGAATAGATATGGATTACGGAAAAGAATTTAAAAAATTTGCAATTAAAGATCAGGGTGTAAGCTCTAACTATTACGATAAGATTATAACGAGTATGCTTCCTCAGGGACTTACTCCTAACATTATAGAAGAGCGCCAGATGAATATCGCGATCTTTGACGTGTTCTCACGTTTAATGATGGATCGCATCATTTTCTTGGGTACGGGAATAAATGACCAGGTAGCAAACATTGTACAGGCACAACTACTGTTTTTAGAAAGTACAGATGCAAATAAAGACATCCAGATTTACATAAACTCACCAGGCGGGAGCGTGTATGCTGGCTTAGGTATTTATGATACAATGCAGTTTATAAAACCAGATGTTGCTACTATTTGTACAGGTATGGCAGCTTCTATGGGAGCCGTGTTGTTATGTGCTGGAGAAAAAGGAAAACGTAGCGGTCTACCACATAGCCGTGTGATGATACACCAGCCTATGGGTGGAGCACAAGGTCAAGCAAGTGATATAGAGATTACCGCAAAGGAAATCCTCACACTCAAGAAAGAGTTGTACGATATCATTGCAAAGCACTCAGGGCAAGACTACGATAAAGTATATAACGATAGTGATCGTGATTACTGGATGAAGGCAGATAAAGCACTTGAATACGGTATGATAGACGAAATTTTGAAGAGAGACTAAAAAGGTTTACGCTTTCGCGAAAGCGTAATTCAAGTCAAAATAGTAAATAGAATGGCAAAGGAAGATTTAGAATGTTCATTTTGTGGCAGAAAAAAACCAGAGACTAACCTGCTCATTGCGGGGCTAGATGCACACATATGTGATAGATGTATCGAGCAGGCTCACGGTATTGTTATAGAAGAGTCTAAGGATGTAGCTACAAATGATCTTGAAGGAGAACTCAAGTTAAAGAAACCACAAGAGATAAAGTCGTTTCTAGATGAGTATGTGATAGGTCAAGAATTTACAAAGAGAGTAATGTCTGTAGCGGTTTATAATCACTATAAGAGATTATTACAACCAGCTACAGATGATGATATCGAGATCCAAAAAAGTAACATCGTGATGGTGGGACAAACGGGTACTGGTAAAACGCTTATAGCAAAAACAGTTGCGCGTATGCTTAACGTACCACTTGCTATTGTAGATGCAACGGTTCTTACAGAGGCTGGTTATGTAGGTGAAGATGTAGAGAGTATTTTAACTCGCTTGTTACAAGCAGCAGACTATAACCTAGAAAAAGCTCAACGTGGTATTGTATTTATAGATGAGATAGATAAAATTGCTCGTAAGAGTGATAACCCATCTATCACTCGTGATGTAAGTGGTGAAGGTGTGCAGCAAGCGTTATTAAAGTTATTAGAGGGGACGGTTGTAAACGTACCACCTAAGGGAGGACGTAAGCACCCAGACCAGAAGTTTATAGAAGTAAATACTGAGCATATCTTATTTATCGCTGGTGGAGCTTTTGACGGTATAGAGCGTCATATCTCTAAGCGTCTTAATATGCAGGCTATGGGATTTGTAGCAAGCAAAAGTGATGAGGCTCTAGAGAAGGATAATATGCTCAAGTATATTATACCTAAAGATCTAAAGGACTTTGGCCTTATACCAGAAATTATAGGTAGACTTCCTGTATTAACTCATATGAATCCTCTTGATGCAGGAACGCTTAGAGCAATCCTTACAGAGCCTAAAAATGCGATTATAAAGCAATATAAGAAGCTTTTTGCGATGGATGATATAGAGTTTAGCATTACAGATGATGCGCTAGATTATCTTGTTGATAAGGCTATAGAATATAAACTAGGAGCTAGAGGGCTACGTAGCTTATGTGAAGCTATCTTAACAGATGCAATGTTTGATTTGCCTAGCTCAGATGAGAAGTCACTTAATGTGACTAAAACCTACGCAGAGGGTAAACTTAATAAGTCTACGCTCAAGAAGCTTAAAGCCGCTTCATAGCCTTTAAAAGCATAATAGATTATATCAAAAGAAGTGTCCTTGTTAGGATGCTTCTTTTTTTTGTTTTAAGCGTACCGAATAAATATAAAAAAACAGCTATCGGTCCCCCAACTGATAGCTGCTTTACAATCATTACATCACGTAGTGATTGCTATTTTAATTATGTACTAGAGTTACTCATTTGAAATAACTACAAACTCTATACGCCTGTTAAGTTCATTTTCTTGCGGAGTACACGATGTACAGTTTATAAGTAGTTGTTCTTCTCCAAAACCTTGAGACTGTAACCTATCTTTTGAAATTCCTTTGCTTAACAGATATTCCATCGCAGAGGCTGCTCTTCGCATAGATAGTTTTTTATTATAACTTGCGCTACCTTGTGCATCTGTATGTGCATTTATTGCAATTTTTAATTCTGGATTTGCCTTAAGTGTAGCAACTACTGTATTAAGAGTGATTGTTGAAACTTCTTTAATTCTATCACTATCAAGGTCAAACAGAATATTATCTATTTTTAATATCGTTTTTTCTGCTGTTTTTACAATAGGGGCTGGTGTGGCTCCAAGTACGAGATTTTTGACAAATATTTTATCCTCTTGAGCGGCTGTGTTAAACGTCTCTCGAGTAGTTTCAAATCCATCTTTGTAAGCAATAACCGTATAGTTTACAAACCCCTCTACAGGAAAGCTATAACTGCCATCTGCATTAGAACGTACACTTGCTACTTCTTCACCATAATCATCAAGTAGAGCAACTGTTGCGTTTGCTAGCGCAATCTCTGTCTCTGCATCTATCACTTTTCCAGCAACACTCAGTGCTAGTATAGATTCTTCTATTTTATAAATGTCATAACCTCCATTACCCCCATCTCTGTTTGAGGTCATATAACCTATGTTCTCATTTGCCTGTATAAAGGCAACTTCATCTTTTGGAGAGTTAATAGTGCTTCCTAAGTTTCTTGTAGAAACAAAACCAAGCTTAGATTTTCTTGACCTAAAGATGTCATAACCACCTTGACTATCGTGTCCTTTTGAAGAAAAGTAAAGGTACTTGCCATCAAGAGACGTTTGTGGAAACTTCTCATCAAGAACCGTGTTTACACTACCTTCTATTCTCTCTGCTTCTCCTATAAGTTCATTGTCTTTTACTGCAATTCTAAAAATGTCAAAACCTCCTATAGCTTCTGGTTTATTTGATGAGAAGTAAAGCCACTCGCCATTTCTGCTCAAATGAGGATTTTCAACAGAGTAATCTCCATTAACTGATAGTGCTGTGATGTTTATCCACTCGCCTTCACGCTCTGGGTTCATCTCTGCACGATAAAGTTCAAAGCTCTGTGTGTGATCTTCTTTGCTCTGTGTGAAATATAAGGTATTACCGTCTTGAGAAAAGGCAAGGGTGCCGAGGTTATCATTGCGATTTAAAATAGACGAGAATAATAAGGGTCTTTTTAGGTCATAATCATAGGTGATGTCTGAACAGTATAGCTTAGTATACGGTTCTTTTGATATGGGATCTTTTTTTGCAAGACCACCTATTTTACGAGCCGAAAAAGAAATAAATTTCTCTCTAAAAAACCCTATGCCGTAGTCAGAATATTTTGAGTTTATACCTGTATTAAAGGTTTTAAACTTAAAGCCATTATCTCCATAAAACGGCTTCTCTTGCGGAGTGTAATTTTCCGTATTATTTGCAAGAGTAGTATAGGTTAATTGATCCTGACCTAATGCCGTAAATGTGCAAAGCCATAAAGCTGTAACTATAAAATAAGATAGGGTTATTTTCATCTTCTTAATTATGATTCTGGGGAATCGCATTGTCCTAAATTAAGAGTGATCTAGTTAACAATAAAGTAAAAGCCTGACTTTTAGATAAGAAGATGTGTTTTGCCGACGAGCGACTATAAATTATCAATCAGGAAACATCTAGCTAGATGTTTTAAGCTTAATTATTGTTAAGTAAGGCTTCAATAAAATCTCTTTTATTAGACAACCTAGGTACTTTATGTTGCCCTCCTAGTTTGTTGTTTTCTCGCAGCCAGTCATAAAAGAGGTTTTCTCGCGCTGCGTGTATTTTTGGAGCATTAAGTGTGGTATTATTAAAACGTTTTGCCTGGTAGTCACTATTTACCTCTTGTAGTGTAAGGTCAAGGAGTGTGTTAAAAGTGCTCATATCTCTTGGAGGATTTTTAAACTCTATAACCCACTCGTGTGCACCTTTTTCTTTTCCGTCCATAAAAATGGGTGCAGCGGTATAATCTTTTATCTCGCAGCCAGTCTCTTGTGTGGCTTTTTTAAGTGCCTGTTCTGCATTTTCGATAATAAGCTCTTCGCCAAAAACATTAATGTGATGTTTTGTCCTACCAGTTACCTTTATTTTATATGGACTGGTCGAAGTAAAACGCACAGTATCACCTATTTTATATCTCCATAAACCAGCGTTTGTCGTAATAACAATAGCGTAGTTTACACCAGCTTCTACCTCACTTAGAGGGATGATTTTTTGATCTAAAGTTCCGTAGGTGTTCATAGGAATAAACTCATAAAATATCCCGTAATCTAGCATAAGAAGTAACTCTTTTGAGTCATTCTGCCCTTGTATGGCAAAAAATCCTTCAGAGGCATTATAAATCTCATAATACTTAAAAGAATCTGATGGAATGATTTTCTGGTATTGATTAAGATAAGGGTCAAAATTTACCCCTCCGTGAAAGTAAACTTCTAAGTTAGGCCAGATGTCCAGTATACTGTCTTTTCCCGTAGTTTCTAAAACATTGTTGAGTAGCACAAGCATCCACGATGGGACACCTGCAAGGCTGGTTACATCTTGCTGTATCGTCTCATCTACGATAGCTTGCATTTTTACCTCCCAGTCACTTAACAGGGAGATGTCGTGATTAGGAGTACTGCTAAATTCTGCCCAGAAAGGCATATTATCTATAAGTATTGCAGAAAGGTCACCATATACAGTACCATTATCCTGATATAGTTGCTTACTACCTCCTAGACGTAGCCCTTTACCAGAAAATAAATGCGAACCTTCATTATTATTGAGATACATACAGAGTAAATCTTTACTTGCTGCATAATGACAATCTTCTAGCGACTCTGGACTTACGGGTATATATTTACTTCGTGCATTTGTAGTGCCACTACTTTGTGCAAACCATTTTATAGGGGTAGGCCATAAAATGTTAGACTCTCCTTTGCGACTTCTTTCTATATAAGCTTGATTCTCCTCATAAGAGGTGATGGGGATTGTCTGGGCAAAGTCATTGTAACTACGTATGGATCTAAAGTCATACTTTTTACCTATCTCGGTATCCTTTGCTTTATCGATAAGTTTTGCACGCAATTCCTCTTGTACCTCGGCTGGGTATTTCATAAAAAGCTCCATCTGGTGAATGCGCTTTTTTAAGAACCAAGAAGCAATAGAATGCACTAAAGGGATCGGCATAAAGTTGGTATATTTACACGTGTGTGATGGGTTGTTTTTTTGCTTTCGCGAAAGCTAATTTACCCTTTTTTATACAATGCAGTAATCAAAATACTTATAAATGCAATACCAAGGTGTCCTCAAGAAAATGCAAACGGAGCATACAGATCCTATAAATTATTACCTCGTGATGGAAGGTGATTTTATACAGGTGAATCAGTTGCTTAATAAGAGACTGCACATCGAGTTTGTAAAATATGAGTGCCTTGCCTGTGGGGAGAATAAGAAGATTTTTAGACAAGGATATTGCTATGATGATTTTTATAAAGTACCCCAAGCTGCAGAGTGGATTATGAAACCAGAACTGTCTAAAGCCCATTTAGGTGAAGAGGATAGAGATCTCGCTTATGAGCAAAGTGTGCAACTGCAACCTCATATAGTTTATCTGGCAAATTCTAGTAATGTAAAAGTAGGTGTTACTCGTAAAACTCAAGTGCCTACAAGATGGATAGATCAGGGTGCTCACGAGGCTATAGAAATTGTAGAAGTACCTAACCGCTACCTTGCAGGTATTACAGAGCTTGCTTTAAAGGAACACGTTTCTGACAAAACAAACTGGCGTAAAATGCTCAAAAATGACATAGAAGATGTAGATCTTAAGGAGCATCGAGAAGCATTAAAACAGTATATACCAGAAGAAGCAAAACAGTATTTTATACCTACTAATGAGGAGACGCACGTGCACTTCCCTGTAGAGCGATATCCGGAAAAAGTTAAGACACTTAACTTAGATAAAACACCGGCATACGAGGGAACTCTTAAAGGAATAAAGGGACAGTATCTCATTTTTGAAGACGATACTGTTTTTAATGTGCGTAGCTGGGAAGGTTATGTGGTGCGACTAGAGATACTTAACTAACTAGTAGTTTTACTAATTGAACCACCGAGAGCACAATAAGTGTGATCCCAATGTAACGATTAAGCGAATCTGTGCTAGAGGTAGACTTTTGCTTAATATGAGAGCCAAATCTACTATAGCCCAGTAGCGTAACAAATTTGCCTAAGAAGACACCTGCAAGCAATAAAACAGTCCATATGTAAGGATGAGATCCAGCTGTGAGCATCCATTTGTTTAATAATGAAAATACAACTACCCAATAAACTAAAACAGGA
>JAHDEV010000015.1:0-5279 GCA_020628615.1 Dokdonia sp. | reverse complement strand
TACGGTAAAACTTACGCTATCTGCGCTTATTTATGCAGTAATAAGCTTTATGGATTGAAAGACAGCAGCACTTATAAGTACAATACCTATCACTATATTCATCTTATTTTCAAGATTAGAAAACTTATTTGAAAAAAAATCACTCAGTCTTGCATATACATAAAGCATCACAACTTTTCCTATTAGAACTCCCGAAAGAAAAGAGAGTATAACACTCCACGGGGAGTTTTTACCTATAAACACATAGCTCGAGATAGAAGACAGCACGGCTACCCAAAAAATAAACATAGGGATATTTAAAAAACCCAGTAAAAAACCTGTGCCAAAGTTTTGATGCGCTTCATCTTCTGAGGTTTGTGAGCTAGTTTTTTTTAGAATAAGCAAGATGCCGGCTAAGAGCATTAATACTACAAAAGCAATTTGTATCCATAAGTAATCTTGGTATAGCTTTTTTACTAAAAAACCAAAGCTTATAGCAAATCCTGCCACAATAGTTTCACCCAGTGCAGCTCCGTATGCAACAAACATTGCTTTAAATAAGCTGCCGCCTGTAGCTTTTTTAAGCACAAGTAAATTTGTAGCGCTAGGGACAATTGTAGCGACTAGGGCAATCCCAAAACCAAGGAGTAGTAAGAGTAAAATCAATTAAAGTGTGTTATGAGGATGTAAAATTAAATTATAGATACCTAGTTCTCATTAAGTTTATCATATCCTTAGCATTTTAAGCAATCCTTAGTTCATTATGTGACGATGTATTTACGTTGTTTACCATCTCTTTGTCCTTTTTAAAAGCCTATCTTTGCAGACCTAAAAATTTTACAATGAGTACCATAGTAGCTATTGTGGGGCGCCCTAATGTAGGGAAATCCACTTTTTTTAATCGGTTAGTGCAACGTCGTGAGGCAATTGTTGATGCCGTGAGTGGTGTGACCAGAGATCGCCACTACGGAAAAACAGATTGGAATGGACGTGAGTTTACAGTCATAGATACTGGTGGATATGTTGTGGGAAGTGACGACATTTTTGAAGCAGAGATAGACAAGCAAGTAGAGCTTGCCATAGATGAGGCAGATGCTATCATCTTTATGGTAGATGTAGAGCACGGTATCACTGGGATGGATGAAGAGGTTGCAAACTTACTACGTAGATCTAAGAAACCTATTTTTCTTGCTGTAAATAAAGTAGATAATAATAAACGTGCGGCAGATGCTGTAGAGTTTTATAATCTAGGTCTTGGTGATTTTTATACCATTGCCGCTACAAATGGTAGTGGTACGGGAGACCTGCTAGATGCTGTAGTCGAGGCATTACCAGAAAAAGAAGAAGAAAGTGAAGAAGATGAGTTACCACGCTTTGCGGTAGTAGGTCGTCCTAATGCGGGTAAATCTTCTTTTATAAATGCATTAATAGGTGAGGAGCGTTATATCGTAACAGATATTGCAGGAACCACCCGTGATGCGATGGATACAAAGTATAATCGCTACGGTTTTGAGTTTAACCTTGTAGACACGGCAGGTATACGTCGTAAGGCTAAGGTAAAAGAAGATCTTGAGTTTTACTCTGTGATGAGATCTGTGCGTGCTATTGAGCACGCAGATGTTGTACTACTTGTAGTAGATGCAACAAGGGGCTTTGATGGCCAGGTACAAAATATATTCTGGCTTGCAGAACGCAACAGAAAAGGAATAGTAATCTTAGTAAACAAGTGGGACCTTGTAGAAAAGAAGACTAACACAATGAAAGAATTTGAAAAGCACATAAGGAAACAAATAGAGCCATTTACAGATGTGCCTATTGTATTTATATCTGTGCTTGAGAAGCAGCGTATTTTTAAAGCTATTGAGACTGCCGTAAAAGTATACGAGAGTAAAACAAAACGTATCAAAACCAGTGAGCTTAATGAGTTTTTCTTACCGCTAGTAGAGGCATTTCCTCCACCGGCTATTAAGGGTAAATATGTAAAAATCAAGTACTGTATGCAGCTACCTACACCACAACCACAGTTTGCGTTGTTCTGTAACCTGCCGCAATACCTTAAAGAAGGTTACAGAAGATTTTTAGAAAATAAACTTCGAGCAGCTTACGACTTTTCTGGAGTCCCTATTTCTATTTACTTTAGAAAGAAGTAAAACCACTTTTATATATCAGAAAAGCGACCTTCACGGGTCGCTTTTTTTGTTTGAACTACTTAATTTAGGTCCAGTTGTGGGATTTTTTACGCTTTCGCGAAAGCTTCTACAGAAAGAATAACTCAGAAGACCTTTTTAAGGAGCATCTCAAATTGTTAAAATTATATTAAAAATGACATCCTTCTAAAACTTCTCATTAAAAGGTTAGTTCTTTATGTACTTATCAATCAATCAGTATAATGCAATTACGTCATCTAGTAATCTTAGTTGGACTTCTTTTAGTTTCAGCTTTCGCGAAAGCGCAAAACTTCTCAGTAACAGGTACACTTACAGACAAGGAATCAAAAGAGCCGCTCGAGGCTGCTACCGTTTTTCTTGAAACCGTAAAAGATAGTACGCTCATCACGTATACCATCACAAATCAAAATGGAGCTTTTACCTTAGAAGGGAGAGCACAAGAAAAGGATGCTCGGGTAAATATATCTTTTTTAGGATATGAAAATTATAGCAAGCAAGTGGACCTTAGTGCGGGCGATATTTCTTTAGGTGCAATAGAAGTGGGACTTGCGACTAACACACTGGGAGAGGTTATAGTAAAAAGTAGAGCGCCCATTACTGTAAAAAAAGATACACTAGAGTTTAATGTATCCTCTTTTAAAACTAAAAAGGATGCAAATATTGAGGACCTTCTCAAGGAGCTGCCAGGTGTTGAGGTAGATGAAGATGGTAAAATCTTAGTAAATGGAAAGGAGGTTAACCAGATACTTGTAAATGGGAAACCCTTTTTTGGGGACGACCCTACGGTGGCTACACGTAACCTTACTAAGGAGATGGTAGAAAAGATACAAGTGGTAGATACAAAAACAGATGACGAGGCCTTTGCCGGAGAAGACGGTGATCAAGAGAATAAAACCATAAATCTGACCATTTCTGAAGAGAAGAACAAGGGTGTTTTTGGCCGTGTAGCTGCTGGTGCTGGTACAGATGAGCGCTTTGAGTATGCGGGTATTGTAAATGCTTTTGATAATGACAGGCGCATAAGTGTTCTTGCTGGTGGTAATAATATAAACGAGGCTGGGTTTAGTTTTGGAGAGATACGTAAGATGTTTGGCGGCGGGAGAAGTGTCTACTTTAACGGTAACGGAAGTTTTGGTATAGACGGGCGCAGTTTTGGTGGTGGCCAGGGTATTACAAACAGTCGCAGCATCGGGACAAATTATACAGATGAGTATGCAAAAGGTTTTGATGCTAGTATGGATTACTTCTACTCTGCAGCAAACTCTTTTGACGAGACACGTATCGAGCGTGAGAACATCTTGCCAGATCGTCGTTTTTTTACAAATAGCAACTCAAGAAGTGACTCAAACTCTGATAATCATAGTGCAAATGCAACTATAAACATAAAGAAGGATTCTACTATTCTTATAAACATACGCCCTAAGTTTTCTTATGCAAAGAGTGAGACGCGCTATACTCGTGATGAAGAGTCTCTTGATGAAAATGGTGATCTTATAAACCAGTCTGATAATGCAAACTTTATAAAAGATCAAGGTAAGAACTTTGAAAACACATTGAGTATAACAAAAAAGTGGGGAGACAAAGGAGCCTATGTGCGTGCTCGTCTTCAGAACGAAATAAACAGACAAGAGAGTGAAGATTTTATAGTCTCTAATACTGCCATACTAGGGGACGCTCCAGAGCTTATAGAGCGCAACCAGTTTACAGATGGTGAGACTAAGCTAGATGGATACAATCTTAACTTTACATACCGCATACCACTTATTGCAAAAAAGTTATTTCTAGATGCAGATTTTGGACATCGTGATGATAGCCGAAAGCGATCAAGAACTACTTTTGATTTTGATGAAAATACCCAGCAATATACAACGCTCAATGAGGCATTAAGTACAGACTTTGAGGGTCGCAATATGCGCACGACACCTAAGCTGGGACTTAATTATAGTACAGAGAAGTTTAATATAAACTTTGGAGCAGGTTATGTTTTTAGAACACTTGAAAATACAGATAACCTGCGTCCAGAACTTAATGTAAAGGAAAATTTTGAAGCGCTAGAACTAGACTCTTACATCAACTATCGTTTTAGCCCAAAGGCATCATTATATGCCAGTGTGAGTAAGAGTAATAGTCCGCCAGATGTGCAACAGCTCAATCCTTTTGTAGATGTGTCAGACCCACTTAATATCACTGTGGGTAATCCAGATTTATCACCTTCTAATGTCTATAACTTTTATGGAGGGTTTAATAATTTTGATTTCCAGAAAGGTGGTGGTTGGTACTTAAACGGTAATGGTAGTATTACAAATGATGCCGTAGTAAATAAAACTACGATAGATGAAAACCTTGTGCGTACCACTACTTATGAGAACGTAGATGGTAATTATAATGTAGGCGCTGGTGGTGGTTATAACAAAACGCTCAAGATAGATTCATTAAGAACCATAAAATATGGCGGAGGTATTTACGGGAACTTTGGCCGTAATGTAAACTTCAATAATGATGTGAAGTATGCAAGTAAAACAAGATCACTTACTCCAAGAGTAAATGTGACTTTTACTTGGAAAGACCTCTTTGAGGTGCGCCCTAGTTATAACATCTCATTTTCAAAAACAGAGTTTGGTCTAGATGCATTTGATGATCAAGAGTTTATCTCGCACACTCTGCGCTTGAGTACGGCTCTTTTTGTGCCAAAAAACTGGGAATGGCGTAATGAGATAAACTATAACTATAACCCTAATATTGCAAGTGACTTTCAGCAAAGTGCTCTTTTCTGGAACTCGACACTGGCATACTCTTTTGCCAAAGAAAGGGCGACCGCTACACTTAAAGTTTATGACGTGCTTGATCAAAACACAAACGCTCGTCGTACGGCAAATGCAAACTTTATACAAGATGTACAGAGTACGGTATTACAACAATATTTTATGCTCAGTTTGAGCTGGAAGTTTAACACACTAGGTAAAAAAGGCGAGACGGATAATGGTGGGATAATGTTCTTTTAGACGCTTTCGCGAAAGCGTAAAACTATTTGTAATTTAAAAACCTTATTTTCGACTAGCTATTAGTTAAAACAGGGTATGCGAGCATTAGTCATTTCAGGAGGAGGAAGTAAAGGCGCTTTTGGCGGCGGTG
>JAHDEV010000014.1:17158-35373 GCA_020628615.1 Dokdonia sp. | reverse complement strand
ATAAGAAACTTAGCTCTATATTTTTCGGTCTTTTTAAAACCGAAATCCCCCTCCTCATAATGACGAGGATCAAAATAATAAACCCCTACAACTCTTTTACCGGTAGCAATAGCCGCAGTAAGTGACGCGTTATCTTGAACTCTAAGATTATTTCTAAACCATACCAATGCGGTATCCATACTCTAATTTTAGAATAAAGATACTATTGTTTATTGTTTTATTAAAAAGATTAAACAAATTTTAACCTCATCACACAACATTGGTACTAAGATTGCGTAGTACGCTTTCGCGAAAGCGTAATAAAAACAGTGTTACCTGACCTGATGCGCCGGTTTAAGAAGGTCATTTACCGTTTTTACAGGATTGAACGTTAAGAGCGGTACCTCAATAAAAATGGTATTCCAGTGTGCCATTCCCCCATTCCAAAGACCGGGGTGCTCAAGTGCTTTTATTTTCTGTCCCTCGTAACTTTTTGAAGCTATGAATCCGGCTTTATAGTCTACAAATTTGAGAAGGTCATATTTCTCTCCTTTGTAATTTTTTACTCCGCAAACAATATCTACTGGGTTGAAGTGAGTCGCATTTGTTACAATTTGCTGCTGTGCGTTATCACCAGGGTTGATTTGTACACTCTCTACAATCTGGAGACATTCCTTCCCATTTTCGTGACGAACCCAAAACGGACCTCCACCTGGCTCTCCTTCATTTTTTACCATACCACAAACTCGTAGTGGTCTATCTAGAAGTTCTCTCAAGTACTCCACTTGATAGGTAGGCGAGTATCGCTCAAAGTCTGACGCAACTTTTATAAAAAGCTCATTTTGTAAAAATGTAGCAATCTCTAAAATAACTTGTTCATTTATAGCTTTGGTATCATCTAGTTTATGCAAGTAAGCAAAAGATTGTTCTTGTATCTCAAGTAACTTACCTGCAAGCATTTTTTTATAAAAAGCTACTTTATCTCGGTACTTACTCACAACTACGTTATCTATGTTTTTTATAAAAATAACATCTGCCTCTTGCTCATTAAGGTTGTTTATAAGTGCTCCGTGACCACCAGGTCTAAAAACTAGTTGTCCCTCTTTGTCCCTAAGCAATTCTCCATTACTTGCTAGTGCAACAGTATCGGTAGCTGGAGATTGAAATGAGTATGAAATGTCAAAAGTAGTGGCAGTTTTTTCTTGTACGTAGTCCTTACGTTTTTCAAACTGTTTTTGAAAACGTTCTAAATGTGCCTCAGAGATTGTAAAGTGCAAACGCGCTACTCCATCTTTTGCCGCATAAGATGCGCCTTCAAATAGGTGTTCCTCAAAAGCTGTAGCAATATTTTTTTTATACCTGTGGAATGGGAATAAGCCTTTAGGTTTGTTTCCAAAATTAAGCTCATCTTCATTGAGCAATATTTTTATAAACCGCAGTCTATTTACATCTATATCTAGTGATTCTCCATCACTGTATCTCTTCTTAATGCGCTTACGCACCTTTTTATAAAAAGGGAAGCTATCTAATCCCACAAAAAATAAGCGTAGTTCTGGAACTCCTTTCTTATTAATGTAAGCATTTATTGAACCCTCTACGGGATTGTAATCATCATAAAACTGAAAGAGAAATTTAAACATTCTAGTCGCCGCACCAGAGGCTGGTGTAAACTTTAATAACTCGAGGTTACTACTAGATTGATCAAATTTTTCTACAAGTGCTTTTTCTTGATCTGAAGATAAGATGAGTATTCCATTTCCATCTGTGGCGGCATCCCTTAAATCTGCATAAGGAATTCCTTTGGTTAGACTCTCAAACTGGCTCTGTACTTGCTCTAGTGCAATACCTCTATTGTCCAGCTGCTTTTTATCTTCTTCTGTTATTTTCAAACTAATAGTGTGTTAATTACCTGAGTTGCCTCAGTCACTCGCTCTTGTACTCCTCCCTTCATTAAAATGTAGGGTCTGTTATATTTTATCAAAGCGCTTTCAAAAGCTTTAAACATTTCTAACCTCCGGTCTGGCCTATCTCGTAGATCATCTTCTTCCCAAGGTGTATCTATGTAGGTTAAAAGATACAAATCATATTGATTTTCTAATGCCATTTTTTCTAATAATTCTGGGCACCACCCATCATAATATGCTTCACTATAGACCTTTGTGGTAAGTAAATCTGTATCACAAATGATAAGCCTATTTGTGCTTGCGGCGGCTTTATTTTCTAAATCCATCTGACCAGCCGCTATGGGAAGTAAATCTTTGGGTCTACAGATTTTCTGCTTCTTATCCCAAAGTTCTTGTAAATATTCTCGGGCAAATTCTTCTACCAGGGGAGCGTTGTAATGCTCTGATAGCTTTCGCGAAAGCGTACTTTTCCCACTACTCTCTGGTCCAAAAAGACATACTCTTATACAACTGCTAGGGACTTGTCTAAGTTTTTCTTCCATTCTAAATAACCGAAAACGGCAATAATTGTTAATGCAAAATACAAGATACTACTAAAGGTTAAACCTTTATAAAAATATAAGGGCACAGTGATGATATCACCTATAATCCAGTATATCCAGTTTTCTATCTTACGCTTTGCCATAAGCCACATCCCTACAAAGAAAATACCTGTCGTAATCATATCTATATATGATGTCCAGTGTGAAATTTTATCAAAAGTGATGTATACAACATATGTAAATACTGCCGCAGCTATAAAAATACCCACAGAGATAATGTGTTCTTTTTTTGAGGTAGTGGTAATAGGTGTAACCGCTGTACCCTCTACAGTTCTGGTCCAGATATACCAGCCATAAACACTCATAATAAAGTAATATGCATTAATCATCATATCACCTAGCAAGCCCCATTTGAGTAATAAATACACAAAAATGGCTGTACAAATCATTCCCGTGGGGAATACCAAAACGTTGTTCTTTTTTGAATAAATTACAGAGGCTATTGTAAATACAGAGGCTAGCAACTCGAGTACGATATCTAGTGTATCATAACCCGCATATTGCCCAAAGAGGAAATCAAAAATCTGCGACATAGTCTGAGCGATCTGTTTTTACCATTTTTATATAAAAGAGGCCTATACCCACTTCTTCAAAACTACGTTTCATCTCTACAGTGAGAAGTCCCATCACCTCATCATAATCGCCATAAACCTGCGTAGCAAGGGGGTTTTCTATAACTGTGAGGCCAGAGTCTCGTAGCCTTTTTATAAAATTTATAATATGCCCTTCATAATCATCTTGCAAAGGACTAAAAGTAAGGTCTACAGATATATTCATAATTTCTTATTTATTATAGACGTGCAACAGTGCTCCCATCCCATAGTTTACGTGACCTGTCTTTACTAGTGCAGAATTCTCGTTATAAGATTTGTCAAACACTTGCCATTTTTTATTATTAAAAAACACCCTTCTTACAAATGTCTTTTGCGCAGGAAGATCATTTGTAAAAGGCAACAGCGGTCTAAAAGTGACAGACACCTTTTGTATACCTCTAGGCGTTTCTATCTCATTATATTTTTTAGTCTGTATCAATTTTCCTTGAGGGTCTGCATAGCCTAGTACTTGTAAAGACGCATATAACCCATCTTTAGGGATAAAGATTTGATGTTTTGAGATATCCAGCTCATACATCTCATCATCTTGCTCGCTTACGCGAAAAACAATATCATCGTGAACCATCGCCTCACCTGGCAGTCCGTTATCGTTTTTATAAAACTGAATTCTAAAAAGCGTAGAAAACTTCATATTACCCTTTTTACGAAACTCCTTTTCTGAGTTAATAGGTAGCCAGAGTTGCGCCACTTTTGTAGACTTACCCTCTTGCCTTTCAAAAAACACAGCCACCTCACTTTCTACAGTAGGTAACCAGCTGTTGTAATAGTTAATGTGTGTGGTTTCTTTAAGTTTTTTCTTTTTATACTTCCCTTTTTTTTCTGAAGTTAGAATTACTTCTTCTAGCTGGCTTGCTGCCGGTTTTAGTAACACTTGAGATGTGAGACCCTTTGTAGCTATGGCTTTTCTCTCAAAGCCTATAGCAGAGATATAAAGACTATCAATGTCTTTATACTTAGACGCTTTAAATGTAAACTCTCCCTCTTCACCTGCAAATGTGCCACGCCCATCACCAAAAGAGATGGTCGCAAAAGAAACTGGTGTCTTTGTAACAGCATCTTTTACATAAGTGGTCTGACTATTTACAACCGCAGTTAATGTAAGTACTATGGCTAAGAAGAAAACTTTCATATAAACAAATGTAGTGGTTTTAAACCGTTAGTTATTCCAGGTATTGTCTTCAAAAGCCGTGCCTATCACTACCATTGTAGCTCCAGCGGCAAAAGCCGTTTGCATAGCACGCTCTGTACGTATGCCCCCACCTACAATTATGGGTATGGTAATCGCCTCACAAACTGATGTTATAATATGAGGCTGTACTGCACTTCTAGCACCGCTTCCCGCCTCTAGATATAGTAGTTTTTTGCCCAGATATTGTCCAGCTAGAGCAGTTGTTATAATAGTCTCTGGTTCATCTTGAGATAGTGGTTGCGTATTACTCACTCTCTCAACTGCCGTTTGCGACCCGCCATCTATAAGAAGGTAACCCGTAGGTATGACTTCAAGATTACTTTGTTGCACTGCTCGTGCGGCTTTTACTTGTTGCCCTATTAAAAACTCTGGGTTGTCACCAGAGAGTAGTGATAAAAACAGTAGCGCATCTGCCTCTGGGGTAACTTGTGTGTAATCTCCTGGAAATAATAGTATGGGTAAATCTGTTTCGGCTTTGAGGAATTGTACTACTTTTTTGGTTTTGCGACTGTGATCTGTGCTACCACCTATAAAAAGATGCGTGGTTTGCGAAGGGATTTTTTTTAAGTACGCTTTCGCGAAAGCGCTACCCTCCTCATCACCATCTACCTCAAACTTATCTGGGTCTATGAGTATGGCGAGCAATCTGGTTTTAGATTGAGCTGCACTTATTATGTTTTTTAATATTGACATCGTAAACGAAGGTAGGGATTTCATTAAGTTTTCGGACCGGAGTTGATAACCGATGAAAACATAGAAATAACAATTTAAACAAAATTATAAGGTACTTAAAAATGAAATACTCCAATGCCGAACCAACCTCAAGGCCTAAGTAAATTCATAACGACATAGAAGAAAATAACTTTTCTTTCGAGATGAGATGACATATTAACATATCACAAAATGAATACTTCATTTGACTAAAGAACAACTTGTTAAAAAATTTATTTTCAAGATTTTATTTATATAGTAAGAAATTTCTTAAGTTTATAGCCATTAATTATTTCATCAATCAATCAACATATTTATGATCACAAAATTACGCGCACTTGTAGCGGTTCTATGCCTATTCCCCTTTGCCATAAACGCTCAGTCTACCTCGAGAGATATTGATAAGATTCTTGTTTCTCACATTGCAAAACAACAGCTCAAACCTTCTGATATCGCTGCTTACCAAATAACAAGTGAGCACACTAGTTCTACAAGCGGCATACAACACATTTATTTTAGACAAACGTATAATGGTATTGAGGTTATTGGAACAGAAAGTAGTGTTCACGTTAAAAACGGTAAGCCAGTACAGAGTCACATTAACTTTTATAGGGATATAGAAACTCGTGTAAAGTCTACCTCGCACATAATTAATGAAACTACAGCAATACAATCTGTAGTGACTAAAATGGGGTATACATCTGGTGGATTAAATCAAATATCTTATGATGCAAAAACAAACACTAGAACCTTTAAGAGTGCATACATATCTCGTGACCCTATACCAGTAAAAAAAGTCTATACTGTTACAGATCAAGGAGCCCTAGTTGCCACTTGGGAACTTTTTATAAATGAGACCCAAAGCAAAAACTGGTACAACTTCTTTGTTGATGCCTCAAATGGTGATATACTTTCTAAAAAGAATAGGACCTTAACCTGCAATGTAAATCACGATCATAGTGAGAGTGCTCATAAAACCGCTTTCGCGAAAGCGGAAAATAAAACATTCAAACCTTCTCCTCCAGTGGATGTGTCTTTTACGGAAGGCACATATACAGTGTATCCACTACCACTAGCTTCACCTTTTGATGGTGACCGCTCTCAAGTTTCTGGGGTTTTTAATACTGTTGCCTCACCGTTTGGGTGGCACGATACAAATGGTGTCACTGGTGCTGAGTATACAGTTACACGAGGAAATAATGTAAATGCATATGAAGATGGTGATAATCCAGGCTTTCAACCAGATGGAGGAGCAGGCCTTTTCTTTGATTATCCATTAAACACTGTTTTTAGTAGTGGAAATCAATCTGAAAGCGCAGCTATTACAAATCTTTTTTATTGGAATAATGTTATACACGATGTACTATACCAGTATGGTTTTGATGAGGCTAGTGGTAACTATCAAGAAAACAATTATGACAATGGCGGTATAGGTAATGACCAAGTGAATGCTGAGGCTCAAGATAGTTCTGGTCAGTGTAATGCAAACTTTAGTTTTTCTCCAGATGGAGTTTCAGGTAGAATGCAAATGTATACGTGCGGCTCTAGAGACGGAGATTTAGACAACCTAGTAATTATACACGAGTATGGCCACGGCATCTCTACACGTCTTACCGGTGGGGCTGCAAATTCTGACTGCCTATTTAACGACGAACAAATGGGAGAAGGATGGAGCGACTGGTATGGTGCTGTTATGACAATAAAGCCAGAAGATGTTGCAACAGATTTAAGACCTGTAGGCAACTGGTTATTCGAACAAGGGCCTGATGATCCAGGTATACGTGACTTTCCTTATACTACAGACTTATCTCAAGATCCTCGTACATATAACAGCATTCAAAGCACTTCTGTACCTCACGGTGTAGGTTCTGTATGGGCAGCAATGCTATGGGAGATGACTTGGAATCTTATTGAAGAATACGGTTTTGACCCAGATATTTATAATGGTACTGGCGGAAATAATATTGCTATTGCCCTCGTTACAGAAGGACTCAAATTACAACCTTGTAATCCAGGTTTTGTAGATGGTCGTGATGCAATACTGGCGGCAGATCTTACACTGTACGGAGGAGCAAATCAGTGTCGTATCTGGGACGCTTTTGCAAAAAGAGGTTTAGGGTTGAGTGCTAGTCAAGGTTCTTCTTTTAGCCGGTTTGATGGTACAGAAGCCTTTGATTCTCCATCAACAACTTTTCAATTAAATGAAGAACCTATATGCCTCTCTGCAGATGTTGTTGTTTTAGGAGGAGGCTTACCTACGGGAGGTATATATTCTGGCCCGGGTATAACAGATAATGGAGATGGGCAAACTTTCACATTTGACCCTACAATAGCTGGTATAAATGATCACGTTATTACTTATGTTGCAGACTCTACTTGTGACGATGATGGAGGCGATACAGCAACGGCAATCCTGAGTGTTAAATCTGATAATCCAATTATTGAATGTCAAGACATCACAGTAACACTTGACGCCGAAGGAAATGCACAAATCGCTCCTCAAGATGTGGTGACTAATTTTTCACCTGGAGATGGTTATACCATAGATCAATCTGGCATATTTTCACCAGAGAATATTACTGGAGGTACTACATTAAACTTATCTGATGATCAAACATCAGGCCCTGTACCTCTAGGGTTTGATTTTAGTTTTTTTGGAGAGATATACTCAACTGCTATTATTTCGTCTAATGGGTTTTTAACTTTTGAAAATAACAGTAATTCTGGGTGTTGTTCTGGAGAATTTATTCCAAGTCAAAGTGCGATAAACAATTATATCGCTTTCGCCTGGTCAGACCTTTTTCCTCCAGGAGGGAATGGAACCGTTAGGTACACAACAATAGGTGCTGCACCTAACAGAGTATTTGTATTAGATTTTATTGATATATCCTTATGTTGTGATTCTACGCCAGAAGTAACAACACAGTTAAAGTTGTTTGAAGATAGCTCAGTGATAGAAATACATACCACTGAAATAATACAATCTGGGACAATGAGCCAAGGGATAGAAAATGCTGATGGCACCGAGGGTTACGTACTTGATGAACGTAATAGCACGCAGTTTACCCTAGTAAATGATTTTATAGCATTCATTCCTAATGCTGGAGATTTTCCTGATAATTGTGGAAATGCGACAACTATAGCTCTAGATATTGACACCTTTTCCTGCTCTGACTTAGGAGAAAATACAGTAACAGCAACCGCGACAGATAGTGAGGGTAACACATCAAGCTGTACAGCTACGGTTACTATAATCTCTGATGTTTCTGTGACATTTGAACAAGAGGAAGTATTATGTGCCGATCAAACTAGCGTCACTTTAGGTGGAGGACTTCCTACTGGTGGAGTATATTCTGGAACGGGTGTTATAGATGATGGAAATGGGCAAACATTTACAATTGATCCATCTGTGACGGGCGAGGGCTCTGTCACCGTATCTTATGACTCTGAAAATTCTTGTGGTTTAAATGGTACAGCCGCTGTTATACTAGAAGTTATTTCTAGTATTCCAGATGTATCTTGTCAAGATATTACCGTTTCTTTAAATGACGAGGGAGTAGCAACCGTATCTTGGGAAGATATTTTTGACTCAAGTACTTTTACGGGAAATCTTGAAAGTACATTGTACGCATTAAATCCAAATTCTGGTGTATTAAATATAGCTGAATATCAATTTAATCAAACTAGTAGTGACCTTGAACTTAATTCAAGCTTTAATTACTCTACGGGATTAGATCGTAATTACGGTTTTGACAAGCATCCAGAAACTAATCAAGTATACTTAGTAGCTTCTGAAGTGGCTGGAGGAGTAAGATCTCTTTACAGAATTGATCTTAACGCCCCCTCAGAAGACCCAATACTTATTTCTAGTTTAGTCTCATCAAATGGTAATAATCAAATAATAGATATCACTTTTGACAACAACGGCAACCTATACGGAATTTATAATAATGGAGAGCTTGAAATTATAAATACCGAAACAGGGGCTTCGTCTCCATTTACGTTTATAAATGTTTTTGGCGCGATAGGTATTACATATGATTTTGACAATGATCGTTTATTATATGCTACAGGCACTGGGCCAGTAAACATCTATGATGTAAATATCTCTAATGGAAGCTTTAACAATATAGGAACCTTTTTTACACCAGGACCTAGTGAGTTTTGTTCAGCGCAAGCCTTGGAATACATAGGAAACGACACTTTAATGGCAGGAGCAACATCTTCTTGTGACATACTTTATGAGGTAAATCTCACCTCTTTTGAGACATCTCTTCTAGCTAATCCTACGGGGTCATATCCAAATATTAAGGATCTATTATTGTATTCTCAAAAACCTCTTGATAATTGTACTAACGAGCCTTTAACTTTAGAGGTGAGTCCTAGTACTTTTGACTGTTCTAATTTAGGAGAAAATGTAATTACTCTTACAGCAACAGATAGTCTAGGGAACACAACATCTTGCACTAGTACAGCAATTGTTTCAACCACAGTTGATGTTACATTTTCAACAGACAGTACATTTTGTCTAGATCAAGGTGAAATTATTTTGGGAGGAGGGTTTCCTGCTGGGGGAGTATATTCTGGTCCAGGAGTAACCGATAATAATAATGGTATAGATTTCACACTAAACCCATCAATAGGAGAAGGATTTTATGAAATCACGTACTCGTACACTAACGCTTGTGAACTTCAAGACCAAGCAACACAGACTATAGAAATACTTGGTGCAATTCCAGATTTAGAATGTACTGATATAACTGTAAATCTCGATGAAAATGGTATGGTTATCCTAGAGGCTGCGGTCTTACTAGGTGCTGCTGGCGAATCTGAAATGGGAACACTCTACGCTTTAAATCCTTTCTCTAGTAATCAAAACATTGCAAAATATAGTTATAACACCACGACTAATGACATAACTCTAGATTCTTCTTATTCTTATAGTACTGGATCAGATAGAAATTATGGTTTTGATCAAAATCCGTTAACTGGTGAATTATATCTATTAAGAAGGGTGCCAGAAACAGGAAGTAGAGCACTCTATAATATTGATTTGGAAGAGGAGGATGGAGAACCTACTTTTATTTCGGAAGTACTTTCTGTAAATGGATCAAATCAAGTTCAAGATATGGCCTTTGGCACAGACGGAACACTCTATATGGTATTTAATGGTGGTGAGATTAACAGTTATGATATAGATTCTGGCAATACAGAAGCCATTGCTACTGTTGACTCTGCCGGAGCTGTTGGAATGACCTATGATACTGATCAAAATAGACTTCTATACACCACAGGATCTAACCCAGTAAATCTTTTTGCCATTGACAACTCTACCGGTACGGTAACTGAGTTATTTTCTTTCTTTACTCCTGGAAGTAATGGTGGCTGTAGTGCTCAAGGTATAGAATATGTTGGACAAGGAAAGGTTATTGCGAGTTCCACATTTGGCTGCAATATTATATACACTGTTGATCTTGCTAGTCAAGAGGCTGATTTACTTTTAAACCCAACAGGCTCATATTCTGATATAAAAGACTTAATGTTTTTAGGAACATTACCTGTAGACAATTGTAATGATGAAGCGCTTACTTTTACGGTAACTCCTAATCAATTAGATTGTTCTAATATTGGTGAAAACATAGTAACTGTAACAGCAACAGATGCAGATGGAAACACGAGTGAGTGCACCTCAACAGTTACCGTAATTGACAACATTGCCCCTGTAGTTAACTGCTTACCCTCAATAGACGTGGTTTTAGATAGTTCTGGTATTGTAACATTAACTATTGAGGATCTTGTTACAGGTGATATTTTTGACAATTGTGATACAAATCTCGAGATAGAGATTTCTCCAGCGCAGATTACTTGTGATGAATATGCTGGAATATCTCTCACTGAGATAGTTGAAAATGGAAGTTTTGAAAACGAATTAAATTTTTGGACATCTACAATTGAGAATGGAAGTGATGACGGAGTATGTACTCAACCCTGGAAAGTTGAAGAAAACTCTCAATCCATATGTTGTTGTGTAAACGAAGTTTTTCCCACAGATGGTTCTTACGGAGCTTTTACCTCTTTTGATGGTGGTGAAAACACGCTGTATAGACTTTTTCAGAATGTTTTAATACCTACTACTGTTAATGACAATGATTTTGAAGCTAATTTGAGTTTTGATTGGGTGGCAAACTTTGATTATAACGGCACTCAAAGTAGAAAACTTGAAGTAGCTCTATATGACAATTCTGGATCTGAAATTGAGGTAATTTATGAAGATCTAATCCCTGCAGATGGGGTCACCTCTAGAAATGAATCTATCTCTCTAGATTTGACGGCTACTTTATTACCCTATAGAGGTCAAGAAGTGACGCTAGAATTTAGTGCATTTATTCCCGAGAACTTTTCGGGACCTGCAAAAGCAATGATAGATAATGTTTCACTCCAAGCAGCTACAAGTAACGTAGATGTAGTAATTACTGTAACAGATGATTCAGGTAATGCTACGTCTTGTACTGTTGAAGTAAACATTACAGATCCAGATAATGTTTGTGGATTGAGTACAGAAGAATTTATTAGGAATGAAGTTTTACTTTTTCCAAATCCCGCATCATCAAGTGTTCAAATCACTTGGGGAAATAGTACTCTAAAGAGTATTACAATTTATGATATGCTAGGAAAGCTCATTGTCACTGAGAAAATTAAGAATAATCAAATTCAAACTAGTTTTGATGTTAGTAACCTTAATACTGGTATTTACTTAGTTCAACTAAGTGACGAGTCTAATAATGTAACTACCAAAAGGCTTATTGTAGAGTAACCTAATTGTAACTCTTTTGTTTTATCCTAAAAGGTCAGAAGTTAAAACTTCTGGCCTTTTGATTTGTATAAGTTATATGATGCCTGTATTTATGACCTCACAATGATTAAAAATTTACTCGCATAGTATGCTAGATAATCAAAAACTCTAGTATATCTTTGCGCCATCTCAAAGGGGTGCTTTTGAATAAGCTGAGATTATACCCATTGAACCTAGAACAGGTAATGCTGTTTAGGAATGAGAAAGAGGCCTTACCTGAGACGACCGTCGTGTGGTTTGAGAAGGCAACCCTACTCTTGAGAAGTGCTTTTGTAGCACACCCTCTTCAATATGTGCGCACGCACCGGTATGCTTTATACTAACATTTAAGGAATATTTGCCCTTTGTATTCGTAACCAAACTAATTACGGATGAAAAAGATCCTATTAAGTATGATGGCACTTGCAGCAATCACTGCTACTGCCCAACAAACTACTGTTATTGACACCACAAAAGTGGAGTCGCTAGATGAAGTACTGGTACGCTCTGTAAGAGTAAAAGCAGACTCACCTATCACACACTCTAACCTTACAAAGGCACAAATCGCCCAGCGTAACTTAGGGCAAGACATCGCTACACAGCTTAACTTTTTACCTAGTGTTGTCACCACATCAGATGCTGGTGCGGGAATAGGGTATACAGGTTTTAGAGTACGTGGTACTGGTAACCAAGGTATCAATGTAACGATAAATGGTATCCCTTATAATGATGCAGAGAGTGCAACTACGTTTTTTGTAAATCTTCAAGACTTTAGCTCTTCTGTAGAGAGTTTACAGTTACAGCGTGGTGTAGGGTCTTCTACAAACGGTCCAGGAGCCTTTGGAGCAAGTCTTAACATTCTTACAGATGCTATTTCTAATGAGGCATATGGTGAGATTTCTAACTCATTTGGATCTTTTGCAACACGTCGTCACAATGTGAAGTTTAGCACGGGCTTACTTAATGATCACATAGAGATATCTGGAAGATTATCACAAATAAAATCTGATGGATATATAGACAGAGCATCGTCAGATCTTAAGTCTTACTTTTTACAAGCGGCTTATAAGGATGATAACACGCTTATTAAACTTATAAACTTTGCAGGTTCTGAGGTGACGTATCAATCTTGGTTTGGTATCGACGCAGAGACTCTTGCAGAAGATAGAACATTTAACCCAGCTGGTCAATTTACAGATGAGAATGGTGTAACGCGTTTTCACGATAATCAAGTTGACAATTACAAGCAGGACCACTACCAGCTGCACTGGAACCAGCGTTATGATAACAACTGGAGTACACAGCTTAGCCTTAACTACACGTACGGTCGCGGTTTCTTTGAAGAATATAAAGAAGATGAAGATCTTGCATTTTACAGCATCGCCCCTGTAGTTATAGGTGATGAGACGGTAGAGACCTCAGATATTATAAGACGTCGCTGGCTAGACAATGACTTTTATGTGGCAAATGCTACAGTAAATTATAAGGACACAAGCCTAGACTTTGTAGGAGGATTATACGGAAGTGTATATGACGGTGATCATTTTGGCGAAGTGATTTGGGCACGTTTTGCTAGCGATAGTGAGCTAGGTGATGATTACTATTTTGGAACAGGTACAAAAAAGGAGTTTTCTGCTTTCGCGAAAGCGAACTACCGTTTCAACTCAAAATGGAGTGGATATCTTGACCTGCAGCAACGTTTTATCTCATACACAACAGACGGGATTAACTCTGACATTGCCGAGTTTATTGTAGATGAAGATTATAGTTTCTTTAACCCAAAAGCAGGTCTTTCTTACAAGGTAAATGATAACAACCAGCTGTATGCATCTTTTGCTAGAGCAAACAGAGAGCCTAACCGTACAGATTTTGAAAACGGAGCACCACGCCCAGAGCGTCTTAATGACTGGGAGTTAGGATGGCGTCATAATACAGAAAAAGTAAGCCTTAATGTAAACGGGTACTATATGGGTTACCGTGACCAGCTAGTACTTACTGGAGCGCTAGATGACGTAGGAGCACCTATACGTGCAAATAGTGGAGAGAGCTTTAGAGCTGGTATTGAGGTAGACGCCGCAATCGCTATAACAGATCAAATCACAGTACAGCCTAATGTTGCAATAAGCACAAATAAAAACAAAGATTTCTTTTTTGAGAGAGACGGCGTGCTTACTAACCTAGGTAATACAGACATCTCATACTCGCCTAACCTTGTTGTCGGTAACACCATCTCATACAAGCCAGCACAAAACTTTAGAATAAGCCTTTTATCTAAATATGTAGGTGAGCAATACTTAGGTAATATAGACAGTGAGACGTCTAAGCTGGATAGCTACTTTACAAACGACCTAAATGTTACTTATGAGCTTAAAGGTATCCCGGTATTTAAGTCTATCGTGTTTAACGCGCTAGTAAATAACATATTTGATGTAGAGTACGTATCAAACGGATATTTCTTTACCTATGACGACGATTTTTCTGTGCCTAATGAGATCACAACTATAGAAGGTGCAGGCTTTTATCCACAGGCAGGAATTAACTTTCTAGTGGGTGCTACGATGAAGTTTTAAAAACTAAATTTTGAATTTATGTTTTTTTAGCTTACTTTAAGTGTCAAATAATCAACAATTTGTAGCAGTTGGGGGACTGTAATACACTTTGTAACAAAAGAAGCCATCTTGTTAAGATGGCTTCTTTTCATTTAATTAAAAACGGTAATTGTTCCTCCAGACTCACTCACTCTGTAATTGAGCATCGTGTAGGGCAACACCTCATCATTAGATTGCCCTGTAAATAAGTTATAACTATGCGCATCATCACACTGGCAAAAAACGTTTATACCGTTTATCACCATTCTAGAGCAGTCGTTTGGAGCGTGGTTAGGGTCTGACGCTTCCCAGGCAATAAGACTGCTACCCGTATTAATCACAAAAAAACCTCGCAAACCACCATTAGACACATAAATAGGGTTACTAGGTATCTCAAGATCGAGCACCTGTATAGCACTAAGTTGTGTAGAAAAATTTACATCTAGCAAGAAGGGATTGCGCTGGCCGCCATCATCACTTTCAGAACAAGAAGTAATAAGAACTAGAGAAAAAAGTAGAGCACAAATGTGACGCATAATATTGTTTTTGGTACGCTTTCGCGAAAGCGTAATTTTAATCCTATAAAGCTCGCAAGGTACTATAAAACGAGAAAGGATTTAAAATATTTCGTATATTCGTAAGGCACGTCCCGAAGAGGGACTTTTTTTGTGTTTGAGAGATTGACACATCATTTTAATACTAATTATACTTAAAACCGGATCTATTATGAGCAAGGTAAATTACTATACCCCAGAAGGACTTAAAAAACTTAAAGACGAACTTAATCACCTACGTGATGTAGAGCGCCCTAAGGCATCACAAGATATTGCAGATGCACGTGACAAGGGAGATCTGAGTGAAAATGCCGAATATGATGCTGCCAAAGAAGCACAAGGAATGCTAGAAATGCGCATCTCAAAACTAGAAGAGCTTGCCGCAAATGCGCGCATTATAGATGAGTCTCAACTAGACACCTCAAAGGTGCTAGTACACTCTACCGTAAAAATTAAAAACCAGACTAACGGCGCGACAATGACCTACAAACTAGTAGCTCAAAATGAAGCCGACATCAAGAAAGGACTTATCTCTGTAGACTCACCTATAGGTAAAGGACTTCTAGGCAAAGAAGTAGGTGATGTTGCCGAAATACAAGTGCCTAGCGGGATAATGAAATTTGACGTAGTATCAATCACTAGAGACTAGAACGATGTCAAGCATTTTTACAAAAATCATAAACCGAGAAATCCCCGGCCACATTGTTGCAGAGGATGATAAGCATATCGCAATACTAGATATAAATCCTAATGCAAAAGGTCACACCCTTTGTATCCCTAAAAAAGAGGTTAACAAGATTTTTGACCTAGAGGAACAAGAGTATCTTGACCTGATGCGTTTTTCTCGCAAGGTAGCAATCGCTCTAGAGAAGGCAGTGCCTTGTAAACGTGTAGGCGTATCTGTCATAGGTCTTGAAGTACCACACGTGCACGTACACCTCATCCCGCTACAAGATATGGATGACATAAGATTTGAAAAGAAAGTATCTCTTACAGATGATGAATTTAAGGAGTTTATAAGTGATATAAAGAAAGCTTTATAGAATACTACTAGTAATATGTTATTACTCCATAAATAACAACACATAAAATAACTAAAAGTCCAAGTCCTATAATATAGGTTTGGGCTTTTAATTTTTTATACGTTTCCTTTTTGGCAAGCTTATTATGGTACTCATAAAGGCGCTCAATATCTTCGGTCCAGCTTACCGGGTAGATAGGAAAATCGCAATGTTTACAAACCAACTCTTCTCTCACGACATCTGTTGCCTTTTTTGACCAGAAGGTATCTTTCCACTCCTGTTTAAAGCTTAACTCTAAGCCACTATTACTATAACATTCTGGGCAGTTGCACTGCAAGGCAGCCGTATGTATGGTTTTATAAGTTGTTTTCATAAATGTGATACGCTTGCACGTTACAAATTGGATGTTTTCATCACACCAGAGAGTGCCAGGTGCTGTAGTAAGATAATTGTTTTGGCGTCTTTAATAATACCTTTTTTTAGGTCTTGTAACGCTTTCGCGAAAGCGTACTCAACCACCTCAATATCTTCGTTTTCACTATCTAGACCGCCACCATCTGTAACTTTTTGAGCATCAACATAAGGCGCTATAAATAGAAAAATGCGCTCTGTAACCGCTCCTGGAGAGGTAAAAATATCACCCACGCTAGTGAGTGCTGGTATAACATAGCCGGTCTCCTCCTCTATCTCACGTATGATGGCTTGCTCTGGCGCCTCGTCTTCTATAATACCGGCGGGCACTTCTGTTAAAAAACCATTGTCTCCCGCAAGGTATGCAGGTAGCCTAAACTGTTTTATAAGAATGACCGTTTGCTTTTTTACATTATAAAGCAAGGCACAGGCTCCGTGGCCTCTGTCGTATACCTCGCGCTTTACATCGCTCCAAGATTGATCTTGATTTTGATAACTGTAGGTTACTTTTTTTAGCGTTGCCCACTGATCACTTATGATCTCTTCTACTACGTTTTTTATGCGATTACTCATTATGCGAGACGTAAAGCTATTTGCATTGTTGTTCCTTTATTAACCTCAGACTCCAGTACTTTTATACGGCCGTCGTGATACTCCTCTATGATACGTCTCGCGAGTGATAGGCCTAAGCCCCATCCTCTTTTTTTTGTGGTAAAACCTGGCTCAAAGATTTTATTAAATTTTGACTTAGCAATGCCTTTGCCTGTATCTGTAATTTGTACAATCGCAAAGCGTGTATCACGCCTGATGGTAATGGTTAAGACGCCTTTACCCTTCATCGCATCTATGGCGTTTTTTATAAGATTTTCAAATGTCCAGCCATATAATTCTTTATTGAGCATTACTGGTAATTGCCCTTGCGGGATGTCTAGTGTAAAAGTGATGAGCTTTGAGCTGCGCTTGCTTAAGTAATCATAAGCCTCTTGCGTCTCTGCAATGAGGTCTACTTTTTTAAGATCTGGCACAGAGCCTATTTTACTAAAACGATTTGTAATAGTCTCAAGCCTATTAATATCTTTAGTCATCTCTGCTATATAGTCTGGATCTACATTTTCGGTTTTGAGAATTTCTGTCCAGCCTACCAGTGATGAGAGTGGTGTGCCTATCTGGTGTGCTGTTTCTTTTGCCATCCCGGCCCACAGTAAGTTTTGAGAGCCCGCTTTTGAGGTGAGATAGTAAAAGTAAATTAAGGCTATAAAGAGAATTACTATCACGATAAGTGCAATAGGAAAGTACTTGATCTGGTTTATAATAGCCGAGTTGCCATAATATAATGTTTGCTCCTCTACGCCATCAAAGGTGATAGCAATAGGTTCATTTACCAGTGCGTACTCTTCGGCTAGCTGTCTTAAATCTTCTTGCGAGAGCTTATCTGCATCTGGAATGTTTTGAGGTACAAACGTATCTGCTTCTAGTTGATACAGTAATAATGGGATGGTTCTATTATCACTTATGATAAGGCTTTGTAAAGAGGTAAGCTCGTTAGATAATATGCGAGTATCTCTATTACGACTTTCTAGGTTTACCTCACTTGTATTTGCAAGGGCTCTCATTGCCGCAGCATAAATCTCTACTTTAGACTGCTCTGCATCTTTAAGTTGGTCAAAAAATAGCGACACATTCCACAAGATGAGTGTGGTAATGATAAGCGATGAGATGATGATAAACCATCTCGCAATATGCGGCTGTGCGCTAAAATTCATACAATGCTATTTGGGTTAAAGATACAGACAATTCAAAAACCAACTA
>JAHDEV010000014.1:0-17058 GCA_020628615.1 Dokdonia sp. | reverse complement strand
TGCCCTATAAATATTTCAGAAAATAGCTTTAAGCGCTTAGGGTATAACGCATCTCCCTCTACTATATCTTCTCGCATAGCACATACCATCTCCCATAAAGTTCTATCCCAAAAGAAAACGGTGGTGTGCCACTCGTGCTCAGGCCCGTTAAGGTTCTGAAATCCTGCGTGACAAAACATTCTGTTATGCTCATCTATATGATAGTCTTTAAACGTTTTGTAAAAATCCAGATGCGCCTTAATCTCTTCTTTAGACCTACGACTATAAGAGTCTATAGTACTTTGCCCGCCGTGCTGTAGCCACTTAGGCGACATCTCTTTACCTTCTAGCCACTGCTGCACGAGGTCATCGTGATTGCCTCGTATAAAGGTTGTTTTATTAGATTTTTGAAGTTCCATAAGCTTATCTATCACCTCTGCACTCTCACTCCAGCCGTCTACATAATCACCTAAAAAAATGAGATGATCTTCTACTGTAATCTTTGCCCTCTCTATAGCTTGCTCTAGGGCACGTAAACCACCGTGTATATCTCCAAAAATTAATGTTCTCATAAATCTTAACTGTCCTTCTTTTATATTTTATTCATACCTCACCTTTCTCAAAATACGCATTGTCTCGCGATATCTACCGTAGGCACCTCCTCTTATCTTTTTCATAAACGGCTTGAGCTCTACTAGTTTTTGCATCGCGCTGTCAAAACCGTTTAGATAACAAATTAGATACGTGTTTGATAGATTATATAAATCCTTCCACTCACCTTGATTGAGTGCTATACCACGTTTAAGCTTGTAAAAAATAACATTGTTATTATTAAATATATGATACAACGTCTTTCTATCTACCTGAGGTGGCTCAAACACCAGATTAGTATGAATGGTGTAGGTTCCGCTTTCGCGAAAGCGTATCTCAACCTCTTCTAGTGGGTAATATTTAAACTGCTCTTGTACCCCGAGATGCACATACTCTAAAATCTTAAAACAATCTTCATCATAGGTGATTGAAACCTCATCTAGTGAAGAGTAAAACAGTTTTACCTGCTCATTAATGAGCTCTATATCTACTCTAGAGTAATAGGTGTCGCCTTTTACCACTTTTTTTACTCCTGCCCAGCATAGTACAAACTGCTCTTTAAATACTTTATAAGTGCTCTCTCTATCTTTATGACGGTGATTTACAAAATCCATTACACCGTCTAGTGTGAGTTGTATGCTATTTTTTGCGTGTCGCTCTATGGCAGCAACAATGTCACTGTTTACATCTACTATATCAGACTTAAAGACCTTAGGCATAGAGATACTGCCATCTCTAAAGAAGACTGTACCTCCCCAGTATTTCCAAATATTGCGACGTAAAGCGGTGAGTTTATCTTGTGCTCTAATGGTTACAAGTCCCACCACCTTATCTACCGGAAGATGAGGAAAAGGTATGTTTTCATAAGAGATAATAGGCGGGTTATCTAGATATGCGTTTATAAGGTTCTGCAACTTACTATCATCAAAGAACGGAACGCCCATAATATCATTTTCGCCATCATCTACGCCTATAACGATGTACGAGTTGTTTTTTGGGTTGCTATTAGATAGCGCACAGATATGTTTTAAAAATTTTGCTTTGCCCTCTTTATTGCTAATGTCAATCTTACGCTTCTTGTCATAAAAACTATTCTCATCATTGTGAGCGAGAAGATTTTTTACAAGAAGTCTTTTATTAATCATCGTGCTCTGTGCATTGTTATATTCTAGTCATTTCTATTAACTACCGTAGAGCTTGCTTGTGCTGTGGAGAGCACGACGAGATCTGCAATGTTTACGTGATAAGGTCTGGTGACTGTAAAGTGTATAATGTCTGCAATGTCTTCTGGTTGTAGGCAGTCAAAACCTTGATACACCTTATCTGCTCGATCTTCATCATTTTTAAAACGTACTTTACTAAAGTCTGTTTCTACCATCCCCGGGTTTATAGCTCCCACACGTATGTTATGCTTATTAAGATCTAGACGCATCCCTTGGTTTATAGCATCTACAGCGTGCTTACTTGCACAGTACACATTACCATTAGGATACACTTCTTTTCCTGCTGTAGAGCCTATATTTATGATATGACCTCTCTTACGCGCTGTCATCTGTGGGATAATTGTTTTACTCACATACAGCAATCCTTTTACATTAATGTCGAGCATTGCATCCCAATCATCTATAGATCCATTTTGTATAGGGTCCAGACCGTGGGCATTACCTGCATTGTTAATTAAGATATCTATGGTATTAAAATCTTCTGGCAGACTTTCTATCGCAGTGGTAACATCTTCATTGTTACGTACATCAAATGTAAGTGTGTGCACAGGCACGTGCTTACCAAGCTCATTTTGTAGTTCTTTTAAGACCTCCTCACGACGACCGCAAAGAATGAGACGTATCCCTTCTTGTGCAAATCGAGTGGCTGTTGCTTTACCTATACCACTGGTGGCTCCGGTTATAAGTGCTGTCATTAAATTGTGTTTTTTTAAAAGTACCTTTTTCCCTCTGAATTTGAAAGTTAAGGTATTCTTATAAGTTCAGTTAATAACTGTTAAGTCTAAATGTAGGTTTTTAAACGTATAATAACTTTACATAAAACATTATTAAACTATCAAATTATGAAGACTTATTTAAAATATGCGCTTATGAGCGTACTTGCTTTTGGAATTGTTTCTTGTGACGATGACGATAACAGTTCAGAAAGAGGTGAAGCTCGTATGGCTGTGCGCCTTACAGATGCTCCTGGAGATTATGATGCTGTATTTATTGACGTACAAGATGTAGTTATTAAATACAACGGAAACAACGATGATGATGACGATGTTACAATAAGCAACGACGTAAATGCTGGAGTATACGATCTTCTCGAGCTTACTGCAGGTACTAACGTATTGCTAGTAGATGACCAAGTAGAAACTGGAAACTTAAGTCAGATTAGATTAATATTAGGTTCTGACAACACTATCGTTGTAGATGGAGAAACATTCCCTTTACAAACGCCAAGTGCACAGCAGAGTGGTCTTAAAGTTCAAGTTAATGAAACCTTAGAAGATGGTATTTTTTACGAGTTTTTATTAGATTTTGATGTAGATGAATCAATTGTTCAACAAGGTAATGGTGGATACTCACTAAAACCTGTAATTCGAGCTAGTGTTGAAGCAGAGTCTGGAGCTATCTTCGGCAGTGTTTTTCCTGTAGACTTTATCACTGAGGTAACTGCAACAAATGGAACAACAGAAATTTCTGCCTTTACAAATGAGACCGGACAATTTTTACTTGCAGGTGTGCCATCTGGAACTTACACGCTCAATTACCAAATCGATGCAGCAGCTGGATTTGAAACAATTACTGTTACAGATGTAAATGTAGAAGTAGGAGCTATTACAACTGTAGGTGACGTAACTTTTCAATAATAAAATATAATCATATTTTTAAACAACCATATACTAAGCCACTTCTTCTCCTACGCTAGCTTCTAAGATGGTAAACCAATCTTTAAGGCTTAATGCTATTTTTTCTGCCAGTACAGCATTTGTAATGCGGCTCGCAGTTGTGGTCCCTATAACTGGGTGTATACCCGCTGGGTGCTTGAGCAACCAGGCTAGTAATAATTGATCTTGTGTTGCATTGTACTTTTCGCATAATGGCTCTAGCGCTTTTTTAATGCGATCACTCTGCGGTGTCTCTTCTCTAAAAACAGATCCCAGCGGGCTCCAGCTCATAGGTGCAATACCGTTAGTCATCATATAATCTAGACTCCCATCGTCTAGGGCGCTGCGCTCTGTTATGGAGATTTCGAGCTGGTTTGCACTCACTGCTACACGTGATGCCACAAGTGCTGTTTGTAAAGCTGTAAAGTTAGAAAGTCCAAAATTTTTAATCTTCCCCTGTTCTTTTAACTGGCTCACTGCTCCCGCTACCTCATCTGGAGCAAGCAGGGGACTTGGTCTATGCAATAAGAATAAATCAAGATACTCTGTTTGTAGCTCTTTGAGAGACCTTTCGGCGCTGGCTATGATGTAATCTTTGTCGTACTGGTAATGTTTTATGGTATTTTCTGGTCTGTTGTTACCCATCATCTGGATACCGCACTTGCTTATAATTTGTACGGTTTCTCTAGAGATGTTTGCTTTCGCGAAAGCGTTACCCCACTCACCTTCTGTAGTGTAATCCCCATAAATATCTGCGTGGTCAAAAGTGGTAATACCTTGCTCAAGGCAGTGATGTATGGTCTCAACCATTTGGCGTTCATTAAATTGCTTGCCCCAAACGCCCCAGGTCATACAGCCTTGAATTATTCTTGAAAATTGCATCTGTAGTTTTTAAATTTGGTTTTATTAAAAGTAGTTGTTCTAAAACTACAGAAATGTGTGCGAAGCCCTTTATTTTCAATATTTTTTAACCAAATGTTAACAAGATTTTCAGGAATAAAATGAGACTTTGCGACGTTAGAAGTTTCTGCTTACTAGAATAAAGAATTATGGAAGAAAATACTACATCGATTGACATACAGGCAATCAATGAAAAAATTGAGCGTGAGAGTGCCTTTGTAGAGGTTCTTACAATGGAGATGAATAAAGTAATTGTGGGTCAAAAGCATATGATTGAGCGATTGCTCATAGGTCTTTTGGGTCGTGGTCACATTCTTCTAGAAGGGGTGCCAGGTCTTGCAAAAACGCTAGCCATAAACACCTTATCACAAGCGGTACACGGCTCTTTCTCTCGTATACAGTTTACGCCAGATTTACTCCCTGCAGATGTAGTGGGAACGCTTATTTATAATATGAAGCTCGCAGACTTTAGTATCAAGAAGGGACCTATTTTTGCAAACTTCGTTCTTGCAGATGAGATTAACCGTGCTCCGGCAAAAGTGCAATCTGCCCTACTAGAGGCAATGCAAGAAAAGCAGGTTACCATAGGTGACGAAACTTTTAAACTAGATAAGCCATTTTTAGTAATGGCAACACAAAACCCTGTAGAGCAAGAAGGAACGTACCCACTACCAGAAGCACAGGTAGACCGTTTTATGCTTAAAACAGTGATAGATTACCCAAAACTGGAAGATGAGCAACTCATCATACGCCAGAACTTAAAGGGTTCTTATGAAAAAGTAAATCCTGTAGTATCTGTAGAGCAAATTATAAGAGCGCAGGAAGCGGTAAAAGAAGTGTATATGGATGAAAAAATTGAGAAGTACATTCTTGATATCATCTTTGCAACGCGTTACCCAGAAAATTATGGCCTGGCAGATTTAAAACCTCTTATAAACTTTGGGGCATCGCCTCGTGGTAGTATTAACCTTGCGATAGCTGCAAAGTGTTATGCATTTATAAAACGTCGTGGTTATGTAATACCAGAAGATGTACGTGCCGTGGTACACGATATACTGCGCCACCGTATAGGTATCACCTATGAGGCAGAGGCAGAAAATGTGACCTCTGTAGATATCATCAATAAAATTGTAAACCAGATAGAAGTACCATAGACAGCTCATACCACTCGTGAGAATAGTTACTATGTGATAAATTATAGTCCCAAAAAAAAATTGGATACAAAAGAACTTCTTAAAAAAGTACGCAAGATCGAGATCAAGACACGCAGACTGTCTGATCACATTTTTGGTGGAGAATATCACTCTACCTTTAAGGGTCGTGGTATGACTTTTTCTGAGGTGCGCCAGTATCAGTTTGGTGATGATGTGCGTAATATAGACTGGAACGTGACAGCGCGTTACAGTGAGCCGTACATTAAAGTTTTTGAAGAAGAGCGAGAGCTCACAATGATGCTCGTGGCAGATGTGTCTGGGTCTGAGTTTTTTGGAACAGACAAGCAGTTTAAAAATGAAATTGTTACTGAAATAGCGGCAACACTCGCCTTTAGTGCAATGCAAAATAATGACAAAATAGGTCTCATCCTTTTTACAGATGAGATAGAGCTATTTATACCTCCTAAAAAAGGAAAGTCTCACGTACTGCGCATCATACGTGAGTTACTAGAGTTTAAACCTAGCTCAAAAAAGACAGATCTTGCACAAGCCATAAAATACCTTAGTAATGTGATGAAAAAGAAAGCCATTGTTTTTGTGCTTTCAGACTTTATTACAGACGGCTATGAGCAAACAATGAAAATTGCTGCAAATAAGCACGACATAACAGGTATACGTATTTATGACCAGCGAGAAGAAAAAATACCTAGCCTAGGTATTGTACAGATGGAAGATGAAGAAACTGGCGAGCTAGCACTTATCAATACAAGTTCAAAAAAGATAAGAACAAACTATGAGGTATACTATAAAGAGCGTGTTGCTTACTTTAAAGAAACCTTTAAGCGTAGTGGTGCCGGTGTTATAGATGTACGTACAGATCAAAGCTATGTAAAAAAGCTACTGGGATACTTTAAAAGACGTAGCTAGTAGCAATAAAAACCCCAAAGAGAAATACCTAATGAATACCTCAAGACAACATAACTTTAATACAGCTGGCATATCTAAGTCTGCCTTGTTTGTGTTTTTCTTGATCTGCTTTCTTTTTACCACATCATCTCAAGCTCAAGATGATGTACGTGCCACCGTAGATTCTACAAGCATTCTTATAGGGCAACAAATTAATTACAAGATTGAAGTTCTTGCAAATGATGGTGAGGCGGTAGTTTTTCCAGAGGGCCAAACTTTTAACCCGCTTGAGGTTATAGAAAGTTATAAAATTGACACTGCAAGCTCTACTTCAGCAAGAGTAAAGCTCATAAAAAGATATGGTTTAACACAGTTTGATAGTGGTCGCTATGTAATCCCAAAGCAAAAAATAATCATAGGGACTAAAACTGTAGAGACAGATACTTTTCTAGTAGAAGTAAACAATGTTGTACTAGACACTGTAAACCAAGGTCTTTATGACATTAAACCTATTATAGAGTTGCCTAGAGACTATAGCAAGTGGTGGAAGTACTTGTTATGGATCATCCCAGTGCTTATCGCAATCGGACTATTTTTATGGTTCTTACTACGTCGTCACAAAAAACAAAAAGAGGCAGAAAAATATGTGCCTCCTTTTGAGCAAGCTATTGCAACGCTCAACGCACTAGATCAAGAAGATTATATCGCTCAAGCAAAATATAAAGAGTACTACACCGTACTTACAGATGCCATACGTCGCTACTATGATGAGAAGGTATATGATCGCGCTATGGAGAGCACGACAGATGAGCTCATTGCACGCCTTGAGATGGAGCGCGACAGTGGTCACATTGACTTCAGCAGGGAGACTATCGCAAAGCTTAAAGATATTTTTAAACGTGCAGACCTTATAAAATTTGCACGTGTAAATCCGCCAGAGGGTAAAGCGCAAGCAGACCGTCTTAGTGTAGAAGAAATAGTAAAAGAAACCAAAGAAGCACTCCCACCTCCTACTGTAGAAGAACTTATGAAGCAGGAGGATTATAGAGAAGCGCTTTCGCGAAAGCGTAAAAGAAAACTATGGCTTACCGCAATAGGTGGTGTTCTGGCCATCTTACTTGTAGCAACCACTGTAGGTATAGTTGTTAAAGGGTATAGTGAGGTCAAAGATTTTGTCTTCGGAAATATGACGCGTGAGCTTGCCGAAGGTACTTGGATTACCAGTGAGTATGGAGCACCATCTATGATTGTGAGTACACCAAAGGTGCTTACAAGACAAGAAGTAGCATTACCACCAGAGGCACAAGGGCAAATGGAGGCAACCTCATTTGCGTGGTCTACCGTACCGGCAAATGTGTCTATACTCGTATTTCAATTCAAATTTCCAGAAAACGCCGAAGTAAAAGTAGAGCAGCTCATTGCAAATCAACTTGCGATGTTTGAGCAAAACGGCTTCTCTGCAGATGTGGTGAAGAATGAAAAGTTCAAAACGCCTAATGGCGCTGAGGGTCTTAAAACCTTTGGAAAAGGAACACAAATTATAGATGAAGAAAAGGAAATGATGGACTCTGGTGAGTATGCATTTTTAACTTTTCAGTCAGAAAGTGTGATCCAGCAATTATTTATAAGCTGGCACGATGAAGATCCTTATGGTAAACAAATCGCAGAGCGCGTGATGCAAAGTGTAGAACTGCAAGCAAAAGAAGAAGAGAAGTAATGCTAAGCAATTTTGAATTTTCAAATCCTGAGTTTTTCTGGTTGTTTCTTGCACTGCCAGTGGCAATCGCTTGGTACTTATGGAAACGTAAGAAGCAAACGCCTGCGGTAAAAATTTCTAGCATAAAAGGTTTTAAAACGAGCACTAGCATTTTACCTAAACTCAGACCGCTTTTATTTATTTTGAGACTAGCAGCTCTTAGTCTTATTATAGTGGCGCTCGCTAGACCTCGTAATGTAGAAGTGTCTACTAAGACTAAAACCACAAAAGGTATAGATATCGTAATTGCAATAGACGTATCTGCCAGTATGCTGGCAAAAGATTTACGTCCTAATAGACTAGAAGCACTTAAAAAAGTAGCCTCAAGTTTTATAAATGGACGTCCTAACGATCGTATAGGGCTAGTAGAATATGCAGGTGAGAGTTTTACAAAAACACCTATCACGAGTGATAAGAGTATTGTACTAAGTGCACTTAAAGGCATACAGTACAACAGCATTATAGAAGGAGGAACCGCTATAGGTATGGGGCTAGCCACAGGTGTAAACCGCATTAAAGACAGCAAAGCATTAAGCAAGGTTATCATATTAATGACAGATGGTGAGAATAATGCGGGACAGATAGACCCACGCATCGCAGCAGAGCTCGCACAAGAGTTTGGCATTAAAGTATACACCATCGGGATGGGTACAAACGGCACGGCACTATCACCATATGCTCGTAACCCTAACGGTACCTTTGTGTATGAAAATATACAAGTTACTATAGATGAAGAGCTACTAGAGGAAATAGCAGAAACCACCGGAGGTCAGTATTTTAGAGCGACTAACAACAAGAAACTTCAAGAAATCTATGACGAGATAGATAAACTTGAACGTACCGATGTAGAAGAGTTTAAGTATACAAATTATGAAGAAAAGTACCGACCTCTAGTGTTGCTAGCAGGATTGTTACTTATGATTGAATTATTATTAAAGTATACTGTTTTTAAGAGTTTTGTATAAATAATATATGCTTTTGTAAAAGGCACCTATGTATCTATTAGAAGAAAAAATATGGTTTTGGTTACTGGTCGCGATACCAGCGGTGATACTCTTGTATATGGGGGTGTTAATCTGGCAGCGCAGTGCTCAAAAGAAATTTGCAAGTGCAAATCTTCTTAAAAAATTAAGCCCAGATAGGTCTTATTTTAAGCCAGGTCTTAAGGTCCTTATGATCTGTATTGCCATTGCATTTTTAGTAATAGCTCTTGTTAACCCAAAAATGGGAACTAAACTTGAGACCGTAAAGCGCGAGGGAGTAGATGTTGTGTTTGCCATAGATGTTTCAAAATCTATGCTAGCAGAAGATATAGCGCCTAATAGAATTGAAAAATCAAAACAACTAGTTACTCAAATCATAAATAGTCTGGGTAGCGATCGTATAGGGATTATAGCTTACGCAGGAAGCGCATACCCACAACTACCTATCACGACAGATTACAGCAGTGCTAAGCTATTTTTAAGCCAGATGAATACAGATATGCTCTCTAGTCAGGGTACGGCCATAGGAGAAGCTATAGAACTTGCAAAAACCTATTATAATGATGAGGAGCAAACTAATCGTGTGCTCTTTATCATCTCAGATGGTGAAGATCACGTGGGAGAAGCATCCAGCCTAGCAGAACAAGCAAATCAAGAAGGTATACGCATTTTTACCATAGGCGTAGGTAAAACCGAAGGTGGCCCCATACCTCTCAAGCGCAACGGCATTGTACAGTCATATAAGAAAGATCAAAACGGAGAGACCGTAATCACACGCTTAGACGAGGCTACTCTTAAGGCTATTGCAGAGCAGGCTAATGGTGAGTATATAGACGGTAACAGCACTGCCACAGTGGTAGAAACGGTACAGAATTTGCTCAATGGTATGGACAAAAAAGAATTTGAGGCCAAGCAGTTTGCAGATTTTAAAGATCAGTTTCAATGGTTTTTAGGCGCGGGATTGTTGTTCTTATTTTTAGACATATTTCTATTAGACCGCAAGACTAATTGGCTCAAGAAGTTAAACCTTTTTAATGATAACTAAGCAATGAAAAAGTTACTTACACTGGCGCTTGCCACACTAGCTTTTACTGCCATAGCTCAAGAAAAAGCAAAAGAAGGAAAGACACTTGAAAATCCGCTGGCGGGTGAGGCTAGAGAGTATATTCTAGAAGGTACCGAAGCAATGATAAACCAAGAAGGTGGCGTTGTAGATTTTGACGCTTTCGCGAAAGCGGAATCAAATCTAAGAGCAGCCATCTCACTCACACCAGAGAGTGTACCCGCAAAATATAATGCAGGAAACAACTATTACAAAAACAAAAAGTGGGAAGAAAGCACAAGCGCGCTAGCAAGAGCAGCAGCTGTAGCACAAACTAAAAAAGAAAAGCACAAAGCATATCACAATCTAGGTAATGCGCTTTTTCAACAAGAACAATGGGATGGTGCTGTAGAGGCCTATAAAAATGCCCTACGCGCAGATCCTACAGACGAAGAAACACGCTACAACTTACAACTTGCCAAAAAAGAAAAAGAAAACAATGGCGGTGGTGGTAGCGATAATGACGACCAAGAAAACCAAGACGAAAACCAGGATAAAGACGAAAATAAAAAAGACGACAAAGGAGAAGGAGATAAAAAAGAGGGAGAAGACGGCGACAAGGAAGAAACAGACGATAAGGGCGAAGAAAAAGAAGACGAGGGAGAACAAAAAGAAGATGATAAAGGAGACCCTAAAGACAAAGACAAAAAGCAAGATGGTGGCGAGGGTGAAGAAGATAAAAAGCAACCACCACCGCAACCTAAGCAAGGGCAATTATCTCCTCAACAAGTGCAGAGCTTACTAAAGGCGATGCAAGATCAAGAGAAAAAAACCCAAGAAAAAATAAATGCACAGAAAGTAAAAGGTGCAAAAGTAAAAACGGAGAAAGACTGGTAATGAAGATGAAATCAAACATAGTTTACCTGTTTCTACTCATAGGGACAGTTTTATTTGCGCAAGACGTTCAGTTCAATGCAAAGTTGAGCAAGAATAAACTAGGTGTAAATGAGCGTTTACGTGTAGATTTTATAATGAACCAAGATGGAGATAATTTTAGAGCTCCCAGTTTTGAAGGTTTTAGCGTGGTAGGAGGCCCTAGCCAGACTACAAGCAGGCAGTGGGTAAATGGTAAGAGTAGTTTTTCAAAAACATATTCTTATGTATTATCACCCACTAAGCGTGGCAACCTTGAGATAGGCCAGGCAGAAATAACAGTAGGGGGTCAGATTTATAAATCACCACCCGTACCAGTTACGGTTACTGCCGCTGTAGAGGTCCCAAAAGATCCAAATGACCCCACTTATCTAGCAAAAGAAAAAGTACATCTCGTAGCAGAGGTTTCAAAAAACAGCCCTTATCTTAATGAAGCATTTACTATTGTTTACAAGCTTTATGTCTCAAAAGAGACCAGTGTAAATAACTGGCGCGAGCTTGACTCACCAAAGTTTGCAGACTTCTGGAGCCAAAGCGCAGACGAGAAGCAGTTTAAAATTTATGAAGGGAAGTATAAAGGAGAAGACTATCGCTATGTTATCTTAAGACGTACTGTGCTCTACCCTCAAAAGACAGGAAAACTAGAGATAGAACCTTTAAGCCTAAGTGTTGCTGTAAGTGTCCCTACTAACCGCCGTGATATCTTTGGACGTATACTCAGTAAAAGCGCAAATATTACAGTAAGCGCTCCTATAAGAACGGTAGATGTAAAACCATTACCAGATGCTGGCAAACCAGATTACTTTTCTGGTGCTGTAGGAGAGTTTGATTTTAAAGTCACTTCAAATAAAGATACACTAGATGCAGGAGAAGCATTTCAGCTCAAGTTACAAGTGCAAGGAAAAGGAAATCTTAAACTTTTTGAGTTACCTAAACCTAACTTACCAAGTACACTAGAAGTATATGAGCCAGAAAATGGTGATAAAATACGTACTAACCTTGCGGGTATGAGCGGTCTTAAAGAAGATACCTATACAGTCGTACCTCAGTTTAAGGGCAGTTACCCCATACCACCACTTTCATTTACGTACTTTAACCCTAAGACCAAGTCTTACGAACGTATCACCTCACAAGAGCGTGTGATTACAGTAGAAAATGGACCTACAGACACTGCAAGTGCAATATCTGACACTAATGATACAAAGCAGCAGCAAGTCGTTGCTTCAAATAATCAATTTCAGTACATAAAGACAACAGCAAACCTTAAACCGGTAACACAAGAAAAGTTCTTTAAGAGCACGATGTTTTGGATGCTTAGTCTACTTCCGTTTTTATTGATTCCTATAGCTATACTTGTGCGCAAGAAGAAGGAGTCTTATGCAAATGATGCCGCGGGCAATAGAATACGCAAGGCAGATAAGCTTGCTAGAAAATTTCTCGCAACAGCAAAGAAAAATCTAGGTAGTCAAAAAGAGTTTTACATCGCAATGGAGCGTGCACTACACAACTACCTCAAAGCAAAACTTAACATCACAACAAGTGAGATGTCTAAAGATCGCATAACTAGATTACTTAAAGAACGTGATGTAGATCAAAACACCACAATAGAGTTTATAAGTCTTCTAGAAAGCTGTGAGTTTGCTAGATATACCCCATCCAGTAGTGTGGCTATGCAGCAAGATTATGATAAAGCCGTAAGAGTTATAAGTGCCATAGATAAACAATTATAAGATGAGAGACCTGATCACATACATCGCGGTAACTGTACTTATGCTTGCAGTTACACCTGTTATAGCTCAAACTCCAGAGCAATATTTTGAAACTGCAAATGCACACTATGCAGAGGGCAGGTATCAAGAAGCTATAGATGATTATAAAAAGATACTAGACAGCAATCAAGAAAGCGCTGCCGTATACTATAACCTAGCAAACGCACACTTTAAACTTAATAATGTAGCGCCTAGTATTTACTATTACGAGAAAGCAAAGCAACTTGCTCCAGCAGATAGTGATATAAAAAACAATGCTTCATTTGCAGATAAAATGAAGATAGATGCCATAACGCCATTACCAGAAAACACACTTCAAAAATGGTTTAACAATATTCTTAATATTATGACTACAGACGGCTGGGCATATGCTACAGTCGCATTTGTATTCTTATTTGTAATACTATTTATAAGCTACTACTTTTCTATAGCCTCTGGTAAGAAACGTTTGTTTTTTGTAAGTTCTGTGACCAGTTTACTTCTTGCAATCTTATCACTTGTGTTTTCTTATAACGCTTTCGCGAAAATTTCTAAAGACAACCCAGCTATCGTATTTGCTGCAACTGCCGAAGTAAAGAGCGAGCCTAATTTAAAAAGCACACAAGCCTTTATACTACACGAAGGAACTAAGGTGATGATTCTTGAAACAGTAGATAACTGGAACAAGATAAAACTAGCAGATGGTAAAACCGGCTGGATTCCTACGACAGATGTAAGAGCGTTGTAGTAATTTGTTCTACTTTTGTTATTCTAGGTATTATAAGTAACTTATAGCAAGTCTACTTTAATTCTATTTATTTTTTTTTAAACAAAGCACGTTATCACAATTATTGCTAGTTTTATTACTAATTAAAAAAACAACCATTGTTTAAGGCAATCTCTTTATATGCACTCGCTTTTATGATGTCCTTCTCAATAATAGGACCATCATTTATAGCACTCTTTGAATCAGACAGCTCTATTGAGATTGTTCAAGATATCGAAGAGGAACAAAGTGAGTCTAAAAAAGAGCTAGAAGAGTATGAGAAGTTCCTTACAGACGATCTCAGTTTTTCTATTATACGTACAGATGATCCTGTACTAGCTTTTTATTGCTACCTAGACAGTTCTTATGGTCACATTAAAGATGTGAGCTCTCCCCCACCAGATTACGTATAAAGATTGCTTCATCTTTTGAGTACTTTGTGTAAATGTCACCCATTACTCTTTTCGCGAAAGCGTTATTACATTTTAAAATCATCGCCTTGTCCAACTATGGAGGGGTCTTATCTTATTAATTATGTTCAAATATTTAAAAAACGACTTACCCGCTAGTGTCGTTGTATTTTTTGTTGCTTTACCATTATGTCTTGGTATTGCACTTGCCAGTGGCGCACCACTATTTTCTGGTCTTATAGCCGGTATTATAGGAGGTATTGTAGTAGGAGCCTTGAGTGGCTCTCAAATAGGTGTAAGTGGTCCTGCAGCAGGACTGGCTGCCATTGTACTTACTGCTATTGGCGCTCTAGGAGGTTATGAAAACTTTTTGGTAGCCGTAGTATTAGGAGGTGTAATACAGCTTGTTTTTGGATTCTTAAAAGCAGGGATTATTGGCTATTACTTTCCGTCTTCTGTAATTAAGGGAATGCTTACGGGTATAGGTATTATTATTATTTTCAAGCAAATTCCTCACTTTTTTGGGTATGATGCAGATCCTGAGGGAGACTTTGCTTTCTCGCAAATGGATGGAGAAAATACCTTATCTGAACTAGGAAACATCGCAGGCTCTATAAGTATAGGAGCTACACTTATAGGAGTTATTGCACTCGCTATTCTTATTTTATGGAGCAACGTGCTTTCTAAAAAAGGAAAGTTTTTCCAGCTAGTACAAGGACCTCTTGTTGCCGTAGCCGTTGGTATCATCTATTATGTAAGCACAATGGGAACAGATTATGCTATTAGTGCAGAGCACTTAGTGAGTGTACCTGTACCAGATAGTGTAGACAGCTTTATAGGGCAATTTGCTTTTCCAAACTTTGGCGCAATTACAAACCCAGCCATATGGGTAACAGCATTTACTATAGCACTTGTTGCGAGTCTTGAGACACTTCTATGTGTAGAAGCAACAGATAAACTAGATCCAGAAAAAAGAGTAACACCTACTAACAGAGAGCTTCTTGCTCAAGGTACAGGTAACATTTTATCTGGTATGATAGGAGGACTACCAGTGACACAAGTAATCGTAAGATCATCTGCAAACATACAGTCTGGTGGTAAGACAAAGATGGCAGCTATTATACACGGTTTCTTATTATTAATCTCTGTGATTCTAATCCCTACCTTACTTAACAAAATACCACTTTCTGTACTTGCGGCTATATTACTTATTGTAGGTTATAAACTTGCAAAACCAGCTACTTTTAAAGCAATGTGGAAAGCAGGATGGAAACAATTTGTACCATTTATTGTAACCGTAGTAGGTATCTTCTTTATCGATCTTTTATGGGGTATAGGACTTGGTCTTGCCGTAGGTATCGTAGTGGTACTTTACAAGAGTTACAAGAACTCGCACTTCTTAAACAAAGAAGATATAAGTAACGGTTCTCAAAAAATGAAAATGACCCTTGCCGAGGAGGTTACTTTCTTTAACAAAGGAGCCATCTTAAAGGAACTTGACAACCTTCCAGAAAACTCTTACCTTGAACTAGATGTACGTAAAACGAGATTCTTAGATAACGATATTATAGAGATACTAGAAGATTTTGCTCTTAAAGCAAAGAGCCGAAACATCAACATCAAGCTTATCTCAGAACGTGGTATCGTAGAGAACCCACCTAGTTATATTGAGTTCTTTAAACTAAGACCTAAAACAGCATAACAAAATATTAATGATCACATTTTTGTGATATACAACACACTATTATGAAAACATTTAATAAAGCTATACAAGACGCTACGACACCTCAGGGTGCATTAGCTATTTTAAAAGAAGGAAATAAAAGATTTGTGGCTGCAAAGGCAGCAGACAGAAACCTACTAGATCAAGTAAAAGATACTACTGGTGGACAATGGCCACACTCTGTAGTACTAAGCTGTATAGACTCTCGCGTACCTGCAGAGCTTGTTTTTGATCAAGGTATAGGTGATATCTTTAGCGCACGTGTAGCGGGTAACATCGTAAACGAAGATGTACTAGGTAGTATTGAGTACGGATGTAAAGTTGCTGGGTCAAAACTCGTAGTCGTATTAGGTCATACTATGTGTGGTGCTGTAAAAGGCGCTTGTGACGATGTACAACTAGGTAACATCACCGCATTATTATCAAAAATACGTCCAGCTGTACACGCAGTAGAGGAGCCTAAGGATGCTGCAGACCGTACTAGTGCAAATAAGACATTTGTAAACGATGTGGTTACAAAAAATGTACACTTAACGATAGAAAAGATGCGCGCAGATAGCCCACTTCTTACCGAAATGGAAAATGACGGTGACATCAAGATAGTAGGAGGCGTTTATGACATCTCAAACGGCGAAGTAACATTTGTATAGTAAAACCGCTTTCGCGAAAGCGTAACTAATAACAGTATACGCTTCATACAAACTAAAATGTTAAATTAGTAGGGTGGTTCCGTTAAGAAGCCACCCTATTTTTATGCAAAGAATTAACTTTCTATTTTGACACCAACCTAACCATTATGAAAAACTTCTTTAAACACCTTAAAGGCGATGCCTTTGGAGGAATTACAGCAGGTATTGTAGCTCTACCACTAGCACTCGCCTTTGGTGTATCTTCTGGTCTGGGACCAAGCGCCGGATTATATGGTGCCATCTTTATAGCATTTTTTGCTGCACTCTTTGGAGGAACTCCTACTCAAATTTCGGGACCAACAGCTCCTATGACGGCGGTAAGTATGGTGGTTATTGCAGGTATAATAGCAACCTTTGATGGTGATGTAGAAAAGGCATTGCCAGCCATACTCACCGTATTTTTACTTGCAGGTCTCTTCCAGATTGTATTAGGGATAATGGGCATTGGGAAGTACATAAAATACATACCCTACCCTGTGGTCTCTGGTTTTATGACCGCCATAGGTGTAATGATTCTTATCACCCAGCTTTTACCTGCCGTAGGTTATTATCCTAATCAAGATGAAAGTTATGTAGATAGTTTTAAGCCACAGGCGCAAG
>JAHDEV010000159.1 GCA_020628615.1 Dokdonia sp. | reverse complement strand
ACATAATCATCTTCATACTCTTTACCTAAAAACTGAAACTTTCTCGCTTCTCCATTTATGGTAATTACCAGTTTCTTTTGCAGGTATTTATTTAAATATACATCTAGCTTTTCTTGATCTGCTGTTGCGTCTACCACAATAGTCTCATCATAGCGCTCTTGGAGCACTGCTTCAAGATCATCATAAAAAAGTCTGGTAATCATCTGTACAGACTTCTCATCTTGATTATATGCAATATCTGTTACGCTTAAATAGTATTTATGTAAGGAAGCTGCCATAAGTAATGGAGCGATTATAAATAATAAAAGGACTTTTTTCATAATAATTATAAATGGTGGGTTTACGCTTTCGCGAAAGCGTAATAAGAAAATTTTCAATAAACGTGCCAGTAGTTAATCTTGTGGGTGGAGTTTTTTATAATCTGCAGACTTTTTCATCATAAACTCAAGCAATCCCAAGACATTATCTGTATCTACCAGCTCTTTTGCTTTTGGGTCTTCAAAGGTGTAATACACAAAATCTTCTATAGATTCTTTATTTATAGCTAGCTCATTCATATACACACTGTCTGAGAAGCTGTGTCTACTTTCTTGCACAAGTTTTTCAAACCTTGATATTTCTATATGCTTTTTGAGCATTTTTAATCTGCCAGTTATTGAGTTTATGAGTCCATCTAGTGGTATGCCTCCCCCGCTTGTTACAGCTGTATAATAGCGACGCTCTTCTACCGTACGTGGCGGGGCTGTATTTTCTGGTATACCGAGATCTGAAGGTGTGATTTTAATCTCATACTCTGTGGTTCCCACATCTTTTGAGATATCACCAGTAAGGTCTATGTTGCTAATGGTTACTTGATCTAGTTCTGTTATTTTAGGAATTAAATACAATGTAATCCTCTCTCTATTAAATATGGTGCTATTTACCACAAACTGCCTAGGCTCATACTGTACAGCACTCACATTTATGGTATCATTAAGACGTGCCTTAATTGTAAATTTTCCATTATTAGATGTGATAGTTCCCGTTCTTAATGTGATATTTACTACACTAAGATTTGCCTTATCTATAGTGTCATTGAGTACTTGTCCCTCTAGCATTATAGCATCTTGAGAATATAACACTGTGGAAATCAAAAAAAACAAACAGAAGTTTATATACTTAATCATCATTAGCAGATTTATTAAGTAAGACGCCCTCAGACTCCTTACGTTTCAAATATGAGGTAGATTTTTGTAACATTAAATCTAAGATAGCCATTGTATCGCCTTGATTTGATAAACGTACGGCTTTTTTATCTTCAAAAACATAGTATACAAAATCTTCTATAAGGACTTCTGGTATATTTAAAGACTTCATATATGTACTATCAGAAAATGTTTGATGATTTTGCTCAACCATCATCTTAAACTTTGAAATTTTTAAATGCTTTTTTAGCATTTTAGTACGCCCGCTTATCGCGTTTATAAGAGAGCCCAGTGGCCCAGCTCCTGCAGTAGCACTATAAACTCTGCGCTCTTCTACTGTCATCGTAGGCTTTGCATTTTCTGGTATACCTAAAGATGACGGCGAGATAAACCTCTTAAGCGGCACCGCCTTGAGATCTTTAGTCATATCACCTGTAAGGTCAATATTACTTATCACCACTTCATCTAGTTCGTTGAGTTTAGGCACGAGATACAAAGAGAGCTTCTTACGTTTATATATAACTGGAGTAATAACAATGTGTTTACTCTCATACTGCACAGCACTTATATTAAGCGTGTCATTTACTCGTACTGGTATTTCAAAAACCCCATCTAGATTAGTAACAGTGCCCGTACGCATATTAATATTTACAACCGTTATGGAAGCTATCTCAACACTATCATTAAGAACTCTACCTTCTAACATTGTACTATTTTGAGCAGTGAGTAAACTGCTCATAAATAATAGTATGGAAATTATATAGATGTAATGTCTTGCGATATTATTCTGTTTTATGTGTGTTGTAAAAATAGGTCAGCTCTTTAAGGCGCAGGTTTAATGTTTTGTTAATTCACATATCCCTCATCAAGTTTGTATTTTTGAACAAAGATTATCTATGTCAAAAAACATTATTGCCGCAAGCACCTCTACTATCTATGGAGGGACCTACCTGGAGTATTTACTTCCAGAACTTAAAAAGTTATTTCATAACGTAACTGAGATTATATTTATACCGTATGCTAGACCAGGCGGTATTACCCACGACGACTATACGGCTATTGCTCAAAAAGCTTTCGCAAAAATTAATATCTCTGTAAAAGGTCTCCATACTTATAAAGACGCAACAGAAGCGCTAAAGGTTGCCCAAGGTATATTTACTGGCGGGGGAAATACGTTTGTTTTAGTTAACCAGCTATACAAACTAGATGTAATGCATACGCTTAGAGATGTAATTTTAAACGGGACTCCCTATCTAGGCACAAGCGCTGGGAGTAATCTTTGCGGCCTTACAATGCAAACTACTAATGATATGCCTATTGCCTACCCGCCTAGTTTTAAAACATTGGGAGTATTACCATTTAATGTAAACCCGCATTACCTAGATCCAGATACAGACTCTACGCATATGGGTGAGACCAGAGAGACACGTATTAAAGAATACCACATTTACAATACAGTCCCAGTATTAGGAATACGAGAGGGAAGCTGGATACGCGTTAAGGGTAAAGAAATAACATTACAGGGTGATCACACAGCTCGAGTATTTAAAAAAAATGAGAAACCTTATGAGATTGAGGCTTTGTCTATAATTAAACTATAAATTACGCTTTCGCGAAATAACATAAAAAAAGCCCTGTATGTCTACAGGGCTTTTTTTTGAGCGGGAGACCAGGTTCGAACTGGCGACATTCAGCTTGGAAGGCTGACGCTCTACCAACTGAGCTACTCCCGCGTTTATTGAAGAATATTCTTCAAAAGGTAATTAATAGAAGACTTCACTTGCAAGTCTAAGTATTAAAGCGAGGCAAAAATAAATCTTTTTAATCGATACACAAGAAAAAAAATAAAAAATATTTCCAATCGACTTTCTTTACAAAAGTGTATTTCATCGATATAAATGTGCGCTTCAACTGAAACTAACTGATTTACAGATACCTTATTATAACTTTGAGCTTGGAATAAATTTTATTCTAAATTAGAACTAATAAGCTATAACTATGTACGTATTTTTAACAAAAATTGTACAAGTAAATGCGTAAATTTCGCGACAATGAAATATAATAAAATTATGTTCCCTCAAATGAAAAAACTACTTACCCTTACAAGTTTTCTCATACTATCAATATCTGCAATAGGTCAGGTAAAGGTAGGTGACAATCCAAACACAATTAACCCGGCATCACTCCTAGAGCTCGAGAGCACAAACAAGGTTCTTGTTGCAACAAGAGTTAGCACTGCGCAGATGAATAGCATAACTCCTCTTGCTGGAGGACTTGTTTTTAATACAGATGAGAGCTGTTTTTATCAATATGACGGATCTAACTGGCTAAGTTTATGCCAGATGGCCTCTATGATAGTTGATAACGGCGATGGCACTTACACTTATACAGATGCAAATGGCAATTCACAAATCATAAACACTCAAGCGTCTTCAAACCCTTACGACAACACAACGTCAGGACTTATGAGTACTAACGTACAAGATGCTATAGATGAGATAAATACATCTGTTGAAAATGTATCTCTAATTGATAATGGAGATGGAACATATGTCTTTACAGATCCTAATGGAACAACAACTACCATTGCAGACACATCAATATCGACCTTAGTAGATAACGGAGACGGCACCTACACATATACAGACGAGACTGGAGCAACACAAATAATAGACATCTCAGCTGAGGGTAATAGTTTTGATAATACAGGGACAGGTTTACTTTCTACAAATGTTCAAGATGCTATCGAAGAGATAAACGCTGCTATAGGAACGGTAGGCTTAGTAGATAATGGGGATGGGACTTATCAATTTACAGATGCAAGTGGTACTACTGTTGCTATTTCTGACACCTCAATATCTACACTAGTAGACAATGGAGATGGAACGTATACATATACAGATGAAACAGGAGCAACACAAAATATAGATACAAACGCTTCTGCAAATCCGTATGACAATACAACTTCTGGTTTAGTATCTACAAATGTTCAAGATGCTATAGACGAAATCTTAAACCAAATAAACTCCGTAAACGTAACACTTACAGATAATAATGACGGAACTTATACTTTCACAGATGTTTTAGGAAATACAACAACTATCGCCGACACTTCAATATCAACACTAGTTGACAACGCAGACGGAACATACACTTATACTGATGAAAC
>JAHDEV010000158.1 GCA_020628615.1 Dokdonia sp. | reverse complement strand
CCTACTTCTCCTCTATAATCTGCGTCTATGGTTCCTGGAGCATTGAGTACGGTGACTCCTTTTTTGGCAGCTAGTCCGCTACGTGGTCTTACTTGCGCCTCAACACCTATAGGAAGTTCCATAAATATCCCAGTAGGAACAATGGCTCTTTCTAATGATCCTATCGTGATTGACTCTGTGATATTTGCACGTAAATCCATTCCTGCACTAGCAATGGTTTCATAGTGAGGAAGTGCGTGTGCACTTTTATTAATGACTTTAATCTTCATTATAATATATTTCAATTCCGCAGCTGCGGTGTTTTTATTAAACTAAGAGTTGACTTTATTTTCTTTTTAACAATCTTAATAAAAGCTCTTTTTCGCGAAAGCTAATAAAGCCTATTAGCACTACAATCATACCGACTCCTACAAGATACAATGGTAAGCTCCCAACACCAAAATAATCTCTAAAACCATAGAAGAAAAGGCAAGAAAATGCAATACTCATGACTAGATACAAAAGTATATTTTTTACATCATAAGGAACTGCCAAATGTTTACGTCCCATGAGATAAGATACGACCATCATTAATCCATAAGCACTACAGGTAGCGATGGCACTGGCTAGATATCCTATTTTTGGGATGAGTAAGACATTTATCACTATGGTAAGTAATGCCCCTGCAACTGAAATATAAGCGCCATATCGAGTTTTATCTGTTACTTTATACCAAACGGACAGCGTTTGATAAATTCCAAAAAACAGGTATGCTACGAGAATGAGTGGCACGATGTACATGCCTTCCCAGTACTCTTCTCCATCGAGCAACATCACTTTTACAACGTCTACGAGGACCACATAAGCAAATAATGCAATAGAGCCTAAGACTACGAATGCCTTTGTAATCTGAGCATACATGACTTGTGCATTTTCATTTTTTGCTTCGCTAAAAAAGAAAGGTTCAATCCCTATTCTAAATGCAGTAGCAAACAGTGTCATACCAATAGATAATTTATAGCAGGCGCCATAAATAGCCACTTCCCCTTTGGCGATGTCTTCTGGTAGTAACTTTTCTAATAGAATCTTGTCAAAAGATTCATTAATGGTAAAAGCTAAACCTGCCAGTAATACAGGCGCTCCATAGGTAAGCATCTTTTTCCACAAGTCTGCATCAAAAGACCACTTTACAAAATATGGCTTGATCACAATTAAAAAAGTGAGCACACTCGGTAAGAAAAGTGCAATAAAAACGAGTTCTATCTTGTCTGAGGGTAACCAACTAGCAACCCCATCTAAACCAGGCAGCCATACTAAAAGAATTACAGAGAGTCCTGTTGAGATAACAACATTGAGCAATTTTATAAATGCATATGTTCCAGACTTCTTTTGCGCTCTCATGTATGCAAAAGGGATCACGGTGAGTGTATCAAATGCAATAATGAGGATAACCCATCGCCAGTATGTAGCGGGAACGTCGGATATTTGAGATAGCGTATCAATACCCAAAAATGCTATTATTGTGAATGCAACAGTAGAGACCAGTAAGGCTATAAGCGATGTAGATAGCGTCTTAGCACTATACTTATCATCATTAAAAAATCTAAAAAAAGCGGTTTCCATTCCGTACGTAAGAAGCACGTTGAATATCATCACATAAGAAAATACGATTGTCACTTCCCCAAAGGCCTCCTTATCTGGTAAATATCCGGTATAGAGACGTGTGAGTAAAGCCGTAAGCACGCGCGGTAATACCGTCGCTAGACCATACACAAAGGTGTGTTTGAAAAGGCTTTTAAGAGAACTCAAATAATTTTGTATTTAAGTAGCCAAAAGTACAGAAATTATACTAGCAACTAGTTACGACCACCACGTGGTTTCTGACTAGGGTAGGCTTTAGTATCTTTCTTTATAACGTTTGTGATTTTAGCGTATTTAAGCACTCCGTTATCACGGTAAGTTATACCAGCTTCAGATGGTGATAATTTAAATGGAAATACGTCATTTTGAACAGGAGGAGTATTTACCGCGTCCTGTTCTACATTATCAGACATCACTAGATCTTGATTACGACCTTGGTCCGTTCTAAAACGAGCAACATAATTATCACTACCACGCATAAATTTTCCTACGCTTTCGCGAAAATAAACATTCTCTAATACCACATCTGCTTCTAATGGTTCTATATCTAAATAGAACTCTACTCCCGAGCCTGCTTGAGCCATACCAGCCACATACGTATTATAATATGCTGGACTTGAGGCAAAGGATGGTTGAGATAGTACCATAGTTTCTTGAGCGTCTGACACAGCGCTAGACTTACATTGGGTTAGTAATAAAGAGGAAAAACCTATACTTAAAAGCGCTAGTAGTTTGTACATTTTCATAATTGGTTGTTTTGGGTTAATATTCAAAACCCTTGCCATAAAGATAGTAAAGATCTTTTTTGTGAAAACTGGTTAGGCAAATGACATCATTAAGATGTGGTTTAGAAGTGCTAGCGCTAGAAAATGTAAATTTTAAAGAATAGGCAACTATAGTTCATTTACCTTCTTAGAGGTTAAAGAATTTCAAATACTCTCTCAAAGTAAAAAAACTATCTAGTATTCAAAATTTAAAAAGAGGATTTCACTTTTCTTTTTAGAGCTTATTCCAAGCATAAAACCACGATCTGTAAAATAACCGTAGTCAAAATGATTTTTTTGCTTACTTTTTTCAAAAGTCTTCATGTAGGAGGCAAATGAATCAGAATAAATACCCATCATCCCGCTGTATGAATTAAAGTAATTTGCTTTTTTGTATTCCTTCTCCTTTACATACTCCTTTTTTAATATAGCACCTGTTTCTTTATCAAAAAGATAAAAGTGATTATAGTGCTTTCCCTTAATGCTATACACACGGAATCCTGTAAACTGGGGCGTTGCAACGACGGCCATAAACCTGTTAATACTCTTACCTATGGTAAACTTACTATCTTCTACAATCTCATAATGCTCCCATAATTTCTCCCCTTCATTTGTATACTTTGATATGAGTACACCATCATCTGCCTTTTTATTAACTGCACTAGCATATAGGTAAAATGCATCCTCATTATAGTCATAATACCAAGCTGCTCGAGCATCTTGAGTAGGCTGTTGGTACGCATTATAATTAGTGGCTTGACGTTGCCAGATCTGGTCCATTCTTAGTATTTGGTGAAAACTTCCTGAAGACAACGTAAAATAGCCGAAGGATTGGCTTCCTGGAGCTTTTTTAATAGTCATATCAAAAGATTTAAGTAGGTTGCCTTCATAATCATAATAAGCCGCGACATAAATGTGCTTACCACCGTCTCTATTTTTATTAATTACTAGAATAAAAAAATCCTTACCAGCATAAGCAAGCTTATGAGACTTGTTCCTAAAAGCATTATCCTCGGGAGCTTTAATTTTATGATAAGACCCTTCTCCAGTTTTTAGGCTTTTTCTATAAATAAAGATTTCAAATTCCTCCCACGTCTTTTTATAATTTTCATCCCCTTTTTTGCGACCAAATGCAACATAATAATCCTCATTCATAAAAAAGAGAGGTGTTACGTCTACACTATTTTTCTTTAAAACACCATTATAATAGGAGCTTGTTGTTTTTATATCTCCATCTAGTGTTTCTTTTGTACCTAAATAACCTCCACCTAGAGACCAATAGCCTTTATCATCTCCTTTAGTAATTTCATAGATAATGTTACTGCCGTCAAAAGATTTGTGTTTTATTTCCTCTTTAGAAAACGAATGTTTGGCAGTGACTTCTACTATTTTCTTCATTGATGTGTCATAAAGCGTATACGCGCTTTGTTTCTTATCTTCTTCTATCGTATATATTTGAGAGGGAGCTTTAGTTATCCCTTCAACTAGCGCAGTTTTTTGAGTAGAGGATGTTATAGTTTTCAAAATTTCTTGACTTCTTGCACTTCCTAAACTAATAATATATAATAGTAGAATACATACCTTATCAAATCTTATTTTCATGTGTTTTGATTTTACACTTTCGCGAAAGTGACTAATTATATTTGAGATCTCTAACATTGACCTCAAATATAACTTCTTATAAACAAGTAGTCTACAAATTTTATACATTCATACTCTAAGAATAGAAATACCTCAACTATATTCCTACTATAACTATCGCAATATTATATCATTTCAAAATGCGAATAATATTGCATTCGAATGATTTAAAATAGCTGTAAATAACTACGCTAATTTAACTTTTATTTGAGCAGTATCTAAAGTTTTCGTGAGGGGAATGAATTTAAATAGAATCTAAAATCCAAATAAATACAAAATGTAAAACCCCAACCGTTTCCGATTGGGGTTTACTCTATGAGTTATAATAGTGATATT
>JAHDEV010000157.1 GCA_020628615.1 Dokdonia sp. | reverse complement strand
GCAGATATTACTACAACTGGTGGTATAGGAATAGGTCATACAAGATGGGCCACTCACGGAGTGCCTAACGATGTTAACTCCCACCCTCACTTTTCAAATTCTGGAGATTTAGTAATAATACATAATGGTATTATTGAAAACTACGACCCACTACGTCAAGAGCTTATTAAGCGTGGCTATACTTTTGAGTCTGATACCGATACAGAGGTTCTTGTTAACTTAATAGAGGATGTCAAGAAAAACGAAGGTGTAAAGCTTGGTAAGGCTGTGCAAATAGCGCTTAATCAAACTATAGGTGCCTATGCAATTGCTGTGTTTGATAAAACGAAGCCAGACGAGATTGTTGTGGCAAGATTAGGAAGTCCGCTTGCGATTGGTGTGGGAGAAGATGAGTTCTTCATTGCATCAGATGCGACTCCTTTTATTGAGTATACAAAGAAAACCATCTATCTTAAAGATGGTGAGATGGCGGTAATACGCAATCATAAAAAATTAAAAGTACGTAAGATTAAAGATGACTCTTTAGTTGATCCGTATATAGAGGAGCTTCAGCTTAATCTTGAGCAAATAGAAAAAGGTGGTTATGATCACTTTATGCTTAAGGAAATTTATGAGCAGCCTCAAGCTATTAAAGATACCTTCCGTGGGCGTATGCTTGTAAAAGAAGGTATTATAAAAATGGCAGGTATTGATGATAATATCGAGAAGTTTAAAAACGCTCGTCGTATTATCATTATTGCCTGTGGTACTTCTTGGCACGCAGGTCTTGTGGCAGAGTATATTTTTGAAGAATTTGCTCGCGTTCCTGTAGAGGTTGAGTATGCATCAGAGTTTAGATATCGTAATCCGGTTGTCTTTAAAGATGATGTGGTAATTGCTATCTCACAAAGTGGTGAAACAGCAGATACGATGGCGGCTATTAAACTTGCCAAAAAACAAGGAGCATTTGTATTTGGAATTTGTAACGTAGTAGGTTCATCTATATCTAGAATAACTGATGCTGGGGCTTATACACACGCAGGTCCAGAAATAGGGGTTGCATCTACAAAGGCATTTACAACACAGATTACCATACTTACGCTTATCGCACTTAGGCTAGCGCAAGCTACAGGTAAGATGGCAGACTCAGAGTTTAGAAGTTACCTTCAAGAACTAGAGAGAATACCTGGAAAGGTAGAGAAAGCTCTTAAGTGTAATGATCAAGCAGAGCTCGTAGCAGCGCAATATAAAGATGCGCCTAATGCACTTTACCTAGGTCGTGGATACAACTTCCCAGTAGCGCTAGAAGGAGCATTAAAGCTCAAAGAAATCTCATACATACACGCAGAGGGATACCCAGCTGCAGAGATGAAGCACGGGCCTATCGCTCTTATTGATGAGATGATGCCAGTTTTTGTAATCGCTATGAGAAAAGGGCATTATGAGAAGGTGGTAAGTAATATTGAAGAGATTAAGGCACGTAGTGGTAAAATAATAGGTATTGTTACAGAAGGTGATACAGAGGTAAAGCGCCTTGCAGATCACATTATCGAAATACCAGAAACACTTGAGCCACTCACACCTATACTCGCGACTATACCGCTGCAATTACTGTCTTATCACATCGCTTTGATGCTTGATAAAAACGTAGACCAGCCACGTAACCTTGCAAAGTCTGTTACGGTAGAGTAGGTAGTAAAAAATTAGAATTTTTTAGAAGGATATTTTAAACTTATTTTTAAAATATCCTTTTTTTATGCGTTACTTTTTTGCCGATCCAAATAGTTTTTGTCATAAAAATTATCACGGGTAATAACCGTAACCCCTAGTTTTTAGTGCGCTTTCGCGAAAGCGTAATAAGCCTTTTAAAAAGCACTTCAAAAACTTACACTTTACACTTTTGCATAAAAAATTAAACAGTATCTTTGCACGACGAAAAACGACAAGTTTTTCGCTATTATTTTGCTAAACATTAATATAGAGACTAATGTCACAAGTTACAGGTAAAGTTGCACAAATTATAGGCCCAGTAGTAGATGTCGCTTTTGAGAGCGGAACTGAGTTACCTAAAATTTACGATTCACTAGAAGTTACAAACTCAAACGGAACAAAATTAGTTCTTGAAGTACAGTCACACATTGGAGAGAATACAGTACGTACAATCTCAATGGACTCTACAGACGGATTAAGCCGTGGGGTGGATGCTGTTGCAACAGGATCTGCTATACAAATGCCTATTGGGGCAGATATTTATGGTCGTCTATTTAATGTAATAGGTGATGCTATTGATGGTATGGATGATCTTCCTAAAACTGGAGATGCAGGTTTACCTATACACCGTAGCGCACCAAAATTTGAAGACCTATCAACATCTACAGAAGTACTTTTTACAGGTATTAAAGTAATTGACCTTATTGAGCCTTATGCAAAAGGAGGTAAGATTGGATTATTTGGAGGAGCAGGAGTAGGTAAAACAGTACTTATCCAGGAGTTGATTAACAATATTGCAAAAGGTCACGGTGGTCTTTCTGTATTTGCAGGAGTAGGAGAGCGTACACGTGAAGGAAATGACCTTTTAAGAGAGATGCTTGAGTCTGGTATTATCAAATACGGAGATGACTTTATGCACTCTATGGAAGAAGGTGGATGGGATCTTTCTAAAGTAGATAAAACTGCGATGAGAGACTCAAAAGCAACTTTCGTATTCGGACAAATGAACGAACCACCAGGAGCACGTGCACGTGTGGCACTTTCTGGACTTACTATAGCTGAGTATTTCCGTGATGGAGCAGGAGAAGGACAAGGAAAAGATGTACTTTTCTTCGTAGATAACATCTTCCGTTTTACTCAAGCAGGATCAGAAGTATCTGCACTTCTTGGACGTATGCCATCTGCCGTAGGTTACCAGCCTACACTAGCAACAGAGATGGGTGCGATGCAAGAGCGTATTACTTCTACAAAGAGAGGATCTATTACATCTGTACAAGCGGTTTACGTACCTGCAGATGACCTTACCGATCCAGCACCAGCAACAACATTTGCTCACCTTGATGCAACTACAGTACTTTCACGTAAGATTGCAGAGCTTGGTATTTACCCAGCGGTAGATCCACTAGACTCTACATCACGTATCCTTACTGCAGATATCTTAGGTAATGAGCACTATGAGTGTGCACAAAACGTAAAAGAGCTTTTACAGCGTTATAAAGAACTTCAAGATATTATTGCCATCTTAGGTATGGAAGAATTATCTGAAGAAGATAAAATGGCCGTAGGACGTGCACGTCGTGTACAACGTTTCCTTTCTCAGCCATTCCACGTAGCAGAGCAGTTTACAGGTATCCCAGGAGTACTGGTAGATATTAAAGAAACTATCAAAGGATTTAATATGATTATGGACGGAGAGTTAGATCACCTTCCAGAAGCAGCATTTAACCTTAAAGGAACTATCGAAGAGGCAATCGAAGCAGGAGAAAAAATGCTTCAAGAGGCTTAAGAGATTTTTAATTACGCTTTCGCGAAAGCGTACTATAAATTATAAACTATGCATTTAGAAATTGTAACTCCAGAGGCATCTCTAGTAAGCGGTGAAGTATCATCGGTTACCGTACCAGGTGTTAATGGTGAATACCAAATGTTAGATAATCACGCAGCAACTGTTTCTTTACTAGTAGCAGGTACTGTAAAATTTGAAGGAAATCCTACTATAGCCGATGGTCAAGAAGGTAAATTTACCAAAACACCAGACGGTAAGTGGTCACTTGTAATTGCTAGTGGTACTGTAGAGATGAACAACAATAAAGTGATTGTGCTAGCAGATTAAAGCGCATTAACATACATTATTAAAAGCCCAAATTCTTATGAGAATTTGGGCTTTTTTGTATTATTAACGTATGATAAAAGAAGATGTAGTTATATCTCAAGGCTCAAGGTCGTTACTTGAAAATATTATTGCGGCTACTTGTTATACAGCTACAATATTTTGTTTGTATCAATCTTTTGTAGATTTAAAACACGTAGGAGGGTATGCTTATTTTGGTACTACTTGCTTTATGTTTGGTTTACGATATTCTATCTCAAAATATTATCGATTTAACTTTAAGAATCATCGCTTTAGAGATATGTCTACTATAGGCATTATTGAGTGGGGCAATTGGGTGCAATATGAAGAGTTAAGTTATGTTGCCGTTTTTCTTAACTCTAAAGATTTCTACGAGATTAATTTATGGTACGATGAAAAACGACATTTTAACCTTTCTAATTATCAAGATTTAGATGGTGCACTTGATGTAGCTCGTGGTATAGCTCTACAGTTGGAACTAGATGTTTATGATGCGGGTACAGACCCATATAATACGAAATGGCTTTAGGCCTTTATAGCTATTTTTCTGTAG
>JAHDEV010000013.1 GCA_020628615.1 Dokdonia sp. | reverse complement strand
GCAATTATTCCGTTGGTAGATGTACTTCCAGCAACCGTAAACATATCATCAAAACAAATAGTTGCCGTTGGTGATGCCACTGCTACTGTTGGCTCATCTTCCACAGTAATGGTTACCGTATCTGTTGCAGCAGCACAAGGTGCTGTAAAGTCACTTGTTAATGTCAGTATATAATCTCCAGGTACCGTAGCTGTAAAAGTTACTGTTTCAGGGTTAGCTGTCGCAGCAGTTGAGCTTAATGCTCCGTCACCACCTGCAGGACTTGTCGTTAGTGACCAAGTTCCAGTTGTCGCTCCACCACCGATGGTAGCATCACTTAAAGTATACGCGCCGTTATCAGAACATAAGGAAGCAGTTGCTCCAGCTTCTACTGTTGGCTCTTCGCTGACGCTCAATATCATATTATCTGTAACTGGATCACAAATACCGTCATTATTCGACACAGTAACTGAAAGCTGTATTACCGCAGCGTTAACGTCAGTCGATCCAAGAAAGTACCGTGGGTTATTAGCATTAGCGTTATCAAAAAACCCATCTCCACTTGAACTCCATTGTACATTATCTGCCATAACGACTGCCCCTGAAAGCAAATAGGAACCTTGATTTTGACAAATTTGGTCATCTGGACCCGCATCACCCGGAGGGCTATCAATTACATTGAGTACTGTACACCTTTGTTCTGCACATCCTCCAGGGTCTATAATATTACAAATTTCATAAACACCAGGTGATGTAAATTCATAATTTATATCCATACCTCCTCCTCCTACATTTTGCGCTGGACCGCCATCTATAGATACGGTAAATTGTTGACCAGTTCCAGAAGCAGAAGGAATAAATACAGATTCACCCACGCAGTAATCTTCTCCGTTAAGATCTTCAGAATCTGTCCCATCTATCGTAAAAGCTAGCCCCCCTGTTGGAAATATAAAATAATCAATAAATGCACAATTTGCAGCAACAGCTTCAGAGTTTACCATAGGCCCTCCATTTGCCTGATTATTAAAAACCCTACCACCTCCAGATGGCACGGACTGACTATAGGTAAGACAATCTCCAGTACATCCGGCTGGCGTTACATCTTGTTGAGGACCTGCAGGGACATTACAAAAATCACCTACTGTATTTCCAGAAGCTGCTCCATCTGTATATAGCGTTAGACTAAAAACACCATCCGCAGTTTGTGCATTAAAGGCACAAGATGTAATTGTAACAACCTGACAAACTGGACCCGATGTACAATCAAAAGATATGTTACCCTGACCTGGAATTATACCTACTTGATTTAAATCCTCATCTAAAATAAAAACAGCTTCAGCGGTTTGCCCAAAATCCCCACGTCTACAGACACGAATTTCTATATCTTCAGACACAGGCAATATATTACCTGGATCTGCAAGTGTAACATCAAATCTCCACTCAGGGTCTTCACCTGGACTACCATTATTCCCACCTCCACCTGTAATACAGGCTTCTGCTCCTTGCACTTGAAAAGTAACTCCATCTGCACCAAGAGCCGCATTTACAGCTATAATAGCATCTGGGTTTCCTGGAGGACCTGCAGGATCAGGGTTTGGGCTATTAGTCCCTGCAATAATTTGAGCCTCTAATTGAAAGGAACAAAATAGGAGCGTTATAAAAAATATTAAAGCAGTAACGCGAGTCTTAGTAGTTTTATGAATCATACGTGATGATTTTTTTTGGTCACCTGTTATACTAGTGACTCTATTTTATATGACTATTTACAATCCTAATTTACAGATTAAGCAATGTAGTCCAGATGAACCAAACATTCAAAATCATCGACAAAATACACAAATTATCTATGTAAACTTAATTATTAGAGATTTATATTAAATTTAAAATTATTTTCTACCTCTATAATGGAATAAAGAAAATACTATTGATTAATAGACAACATCTAGGTAAAAAGAAAATAAGAAGTATCCATTAGAAGAAATATAAGATAATCTAGTCATCATACTAGGCCAGACAACTTACAACCATTGCAGAAAGGAAGGGATTCGAACCCTCGATACGTTTCCGTATACACGCTTTCCAAGCGTGCGCCTTAAGCCACTCGGCCACCTTTCTATTATTAATTTTCGCGAAAGCGTACTAAAAACAATCGCTATATATTAAGGAATGCGAATTAACAAAAAAACCTCGGGGCACTCAAGGTTTAGTTCATAATTATGACATCTCACCACGCAGTGATGTTTCAAAAACTGTTTTGAAAACTTTAGGCCCTAAATTTTGCCCTAAGAGGTACATCATTTTTGCTATTGCGGCTTCAGAGGTGATATCGCTTCCGTTAATAACTCCCATTTTTTTAAGGGCGACGCTGGTTTCATAATTACCCATATGAACACTGCCTGAGATACATTGTGTGACATTTACTACAGGCACTCCCCTTTTTATAGTTGCCTTAAGTGCATCTATAAACCACTGCTCTGTTGTAGTATTACCTGCTCCAAAAGTTTCTAATACCACACCTCGCACGCAAGGCACATTGAGCATTGCCTCTACAAGACATTGTGAGATACCTGGATATATTTTAAGGAGTAAGACTTCTGTAACTAGTTTTTTATGGACTTTGAGTTGCTTTTTATTTGGTTTCCAGAGGGCGTCTTCATTAATTGTGAGATGCACACCTGAGGTTAAAAGCTCCGGATGGTTAGGCGAAGTGAAGGCTTCAAAATTTTCTGCACTAATTTTTGAGGTACGATTTGCCCTGTAAAGCTTATACTCAAAATACAAGCACACTTCGGCTATGAGTGGTTTATTCCTTTTTCTTAAGGCAGCTACTTGTACGGCCGTTATAAGATTCTCTTTTGCATCTGTGCGCAGGTCTCCTATGGGCAACTGCGAACCTGTAAATACCACAGGTTTACTTAAATTCTCTAGCATAAAACTCACTGCAGATGCACTATAACTCATCGTGTCACTCCCGTGCAATACCACAAAACCATCATATGTATCATAACCCTGCTCTATAAAATCACATAATTGATTCCAGTATGCAGGATTCATATTAGACGAGTCTATCACGGTCTCAAAAGAGGCAGTGCTTATCTCACAATCCAGCAACCGTAGCTCTGGTATTTTATCTAGTAGCTCATCAAAATCAAAGGCTTTGAGTGCTCCCGTCTCATAGTCTTTAATCATACCTATGGTACCACCAGTATATATTAAAAGGATCTTTGCTTTACTCATAACTTTTCGGCTTGCAATACGGGGTTTGCATACATTAACAAGAAACTGTCTACTTCCATTTGCTTAGATAAATCAACACGTACTTCTAGTCTACGTTCAAAATGACGCAGTTCCTTAGTATCATATTTGTCCTTATACTTATCTGTTTTATGATAGAGATCATAAGCGATGTAGTTTGTAGGCCAGAGTTTATAATTCTTCCAGATTACTTTATCTAATTCACTAGCAAAGGCCTGTAACTTTTCATTGTCACTATCATATTTATCTTCAATATCATCATACACCTTTTCTGGTAACGGCGATGCTGCGATGTGAATGTTACGTTTATTACCTAGCGCTCCCTTAAGTATGCTGTTAAAATCTTCATTTGCTGTTTTTATATAAGGCAGGTTTTCTCTTTTTGCAACAATCTCTGGCACCTTTAATATATCTGTAGGGTCATACTCATAAGATATTGCCACACCTATGACGCTCAACTCTCGCAGGTAAGTCATAAGTGGCGTCTTACCACGAGCCATAGTAATCATTTTAAGAACTCCCTGCTGTGTTTTATCGAGACCGTCTTTTGTTCTTCCCTCTCGCTGTGCTACCCATACAGATCTATGAGACTGTAATAAAAATTTAATGTAATTAGACAGCAGTTTAGAACTCATAAGCAACTCCCTAGGCGACTGATCTCTTAAGACTAAAAAGTTTCTATTGAGCTTAGACAACTCCATTAAGAAATCTTTCTGAACCAGATTATCACCTATGGCAGATGCTGTGGTGATAAGATTATGGTCTATAAGAGTCATATTGAGCAATGACGTATCTAGTACAATATCACGATGATTTGATAAATAGAGGTAAGACCGCTTTCGCGAAAGCGCACTAAAACCACTTTGAGTAAATCCTTCTGAGCTTTTATCAAGTAGGTTACTTACAGACTTATAAATCACCTTCTCTTGAAAATCTGCAATAGAGTGACACGTTTTAAGGACTTCTAAAATTTGCTCTTGCGATAAATCTGGAAATGTAAATTGCAACAACACTCTAAACATAGGGTGTCTGGCGGCTCTTAAAAGCGCCTCATTTACCTCCTGGTCGTGGTATGGGCGTATATGGTCGTAGTTGTTCAATTGGGTATATATTGGTCTCCACAAAAGAACAAAATATTTTATGGCTGAGTTACCTATTTACAATAAGATACTATGCGCGCTTTGTAAAAAAAACGTTATCTGCATTTTTACTGGTAATAGCAGCAATCTCATCTAGTGGTTTTTGATAAATGGTCGCAAGCTTTTCGGCCACCAGCACTAGGTAACTACTCTCATTTCTCTTACCGCGATAGGGCACGGGGCTCAAATAAGGTGCGTCTGTCTCTAGCACTATGTGCTCCAGCGGTATTTCTGCAAGAAACTGATCTATCTTACCATTTTTAAAAGTCGCCACACCTCCTATACCCAACTTCATATTATAGCTTATCGCTTTTAGGGCTTGCTCCTTTGTACCCGTAAAACAGTGAAAAATCCCAAAAAGATCATCACCCTTCTCACTTTCTAATATTTCAAAAACCTCGTCAAAAGCCTCACGACAATGTATCACTATGGGTTTCTTATATTTTTTTGCTAGCTGGATTTGTCTCATAAATGCATCTTGCTGTATCGCAAGCGTAGACTTATCCCAGTACAGGTCTATCCCTATCTCCCCTACTGCATAAAAGTCACGCGCCGCAAACTGCGTTTCTATGTGAGCAAGCTCCTCTTCATAGTTTTCTTTTACGTGTGTAGGGTGCAGCCCCATCATAAGATACACGGTATCTGGATGCGCCTTTTCTAGCGCATACATACGCTCTGTATAAGCCGAGTCTATTGCTGGTATAAAAAAACGAGTCACGCCAGCATCTATGGCGCGCTGTATCATTTCTGCTTGATCTTCGTCAAAAGACTCACTGTATAAATGGGTATGTGTATCTGTAAAAGTCATAGATCACAAAAATACTTTGCTACAAGAAGAAGTAAAATGATTTTGCTTCTTTTTTCAAAAATCATTTGGTTACCACACAGTGTAAAAACGATTGTATTACTTTTGATAGAAATCACATACCCTATGCCCTCACTACGCGAGTTTTTACTATCAAAAGGTTATTGTCGCTCACGCCTGTTTCCTACCGTAACAAATCACCTCGAGATAAAGGCAAAAATTAATGGTGTAGAAGGGTCTTTTATACTAGACACAGGCGCCTCTAGTTCTTGTATAGATTTTAGCTACGCAGACCTTTTTGGCTTACTGCAAGAAGATAGTGAGGTGCTAGCCGCAGGGGCCGGAGCAACAGGTATGGAGACCAAACTCTCTCGCAATAACTTTTTAAAAATTCAGAAGTGGCAGTACAAAAAACTTGACATTGTACTCTTTGATATGTCACACGTAAACACCGCACTAATTGCTCACAATGCAGCGCCAGTACACGGTATTCTGGGTGCAGATGTTTTAAATGCCGGCAAAGGCATTATAGATTATCAATACAACTGCTTATACCTCAAGTAAGACATAAGTGTGAGATGGTTCTTTTTACGCTTTCGCGAAAGCGTAATTACCCCTACACAAAAGCTCCTATATTTTTCACAATTGTTCCTTAAGATTGGGTTAAAGGCAGTAAGTTAAGCGGGTTTATTTAACATATTTGTAAAAAAACCAACTCATATGGCTATTCTAGGTTCTATTATAAAAGGTGCAATTGATCTTAAAGACACACTCACCACAAGCTCAAACCCAGTTGAAGAGCAAGAGAATGTCTTGCGTACAATGCTCGACACAGCAAAGGATACCTCTTTTGGCATCTATTATGGCTTTTCAAAAATTCTAGAAGAAGATAATGTGGGCGAGGCTTACAGAAAAGCAATACCCTACCACGATTATAACCAGATGAATGATATGTGGTGGAAACGCATTAAGGATGGTCTAGAAAATATCACCTGGCCTGGTAAGCCACACTATTTTGCATTATCAAGTGGGACTACAGGTAAAACTAGTAAACGCATACCTGTAACCGAAGATATGGTAGCAGCCATAAGAACGACTAGTATCGCACAAGTATCTGCGCTGGCACATTATGAGTTACCTACAGACTTTTTTGACAAAGAAGTTATGGCACTAGGTAGCTCTACAGACCTCACCAAAAATGACGAGTTTCTTGAAGGAGAAATAAGCGGTATCACAGCTAGCAATATCCCCTTCTGGTTTAAAGGTTTTTATAAACCTGGAGAAGAAATAGCAAAAATAGACAACTGGGATGAGCGTGTTAAAACCATCGCAGAAAATGCAAAATCTTGGGATATAGGAGCCTTAAGTGGTATCCCATCTTGGATGGAGCTTATGCTCAAGGAAGTAATAGCCTACCATAATGTAGACAACATACACGACATCTGGCCTAACCTGCAGGTCTTTACCAGTGGAGGTGTAGCTTTTCAACCCTATGAGAAAAGCTTTAGACAGCTACTAGGTCGAGACATTACCATTATAGACACTTACCTAGCCTCCGAAGGTTTTATGGCATACCAGAGTAGACCAGAAACAGCATCTATGAAGCTCAGTACAGATGCCGGCGTTTATTTTGAATTTGTACCGTTTAAACCTGAATATATTAATGAAGATGGCTCGCTCTCACAAGATGCACCTGCTCTTACACTTAACGAAGTAGAGACAGGGGTAGACTATGTACTTATCATAAGTACCGTCTCTGGAGCGTGGAGATATCTCATAGGCGACACCGTAGCATTTACAGATGTAGAGAGAGCCGAAATTAAAATCACGGGGCGCACAAAATTCTTCCTTAACGTTGTAGGCTCACAACTTTCTGTAAATAAAATGGAAGATGCGCTAAGAGATCTAGAAGAAAAGTTTGATATTAAAATACCTGAGTTTACACTAAGTGCAAAAAAAATAGACGGTGAGTTTTACCACTGCTGGTATTTAGGAACAACAGCCACCACTAGCGAGACAGATCTTGCTCAAGCTCTTGATGAATCTCTTAAAAATGCCAATAAAAATTATGGTGTAGCCAGAGGTAAATCCCTAAAAGGTGTAAAGGTGACTACTATAGACCCAAATATCTTTCACGAGTGGAGTGGCGCAAATAAGAAAAAAGGTGGCCAGGTAAAGATGGAAAAAGTAATGGATGAAGAAAAGTTTGCCCAGTTTGAAACTTTTATAAGTGAGCAATAAATTCACTCTATAATTTAATCATTCTCAAGTAGGTGCATCACCTCCTCTGGCGACATATATAAACTACGCAAACGTTGCTTATACTTCTCAGAGATATGAGCGTGATCTAGTATAAAATTCTTTGTTTTTAAAATATATGAGCCCATACCGTGGGTGATTGCATACACATCTGCCGTGCGCTCTACTTCTTTTATATGTGCGCCAGAGTATAAATATTTTGCACCAAAAACCAGCATCCCGAAGGCAGAGCGTTCCCTATAATCCATCACGTGACCTAGCTCGTGACCAAGCCACCCTATTACCACATCGCTGGGTACTTCAGAAAAGTTAAGCTCCTCTTGATCTATTTGTATCTTTCTTGAGATTAAAATAATGTAAGATCTGTTTTTTCTAGATTTAAGAAAGCTAGCCCACCTAGGCTGTGCCTGCATAGTTGACTTTCTTATATTGTTCTTAAATTGAAAAGTAATATCTGCATCCCATAATTCTGGATAGTGCTCTAAGGCAATAATTGCCTCATCATAAATCTCTTTTGGGATCTGCTTGTTTTCTAGATTAAGCATTCCATCTTCAAGTGCTACTTCTACTTTTTCTTCCATATTTTTAAGATACAATTTATCACTTTGCACTGCTGTTAATACCATACTAAAGTTAGTTATGGTTATCAAAAAGCAATGTGTATCTTCATAGCTCAAACTTTCACAATGAAAAACTACACGCTTATTGCTGTTTTATTTTGTTGCGCTTTCGCGAAAGCGTACTCACAACAATTAACTGGACCAGAGCTCGTGGCAAAATCTATAGCCTATCACGACCCAAATAGCAACTGGGCGACCTTTACTGGAGAGTTTACACTCGTACTTGATATGCCAGACAAACCAGATCGCAAAAGTGTAATCACACTAGATTTACCTAGAGAGTACTTTAATGTAACAACAACACAAGATGGCAAAACAAGCTTTAGAGAGCTTCTAGGCACTGCTTGCAAACACACAAACAAAGCTGGAGAGGTCGTAACAAGCACCACTGCAGATGCGGATTGTGAACGCACTGTAATGTTCAGAAATTATTACTCATACCTCTATGGTTTACCTATGAAGCTCACAGATAAGGGAACTATTATCGAGAAGGATGTTAAAAAGGACACCTTCAAAGGAAAAGAATATCTAGTAGCACGTGTGCGCTATGATAAAAATGTAGGCACAGATGTGTGGCAGTTTTATTTTGACCCAGAGACATATGCAATGGAGGTATATCAATTTTTTAAGGGTGATGATGAGACTACAGGTGAGTACATACTGCTTTCTGATATTGCTACCATAGGAGGTATAAAAATGCCTAAAGACAGAGCCTGGTACTACAATAAAAATGATGGCTATCTAGGTACAGATAAAATCAAGGTAAACTAAGCTAGTTACGTTGCACTGTAAATGTGGCTTGCTTATAGTTACTCATACTATAGTACTCTTTATGTAAAGAAGCTGCAAATTGCCTTATGCCCTTATAATGTTTATAATCTGGATGCAAGGCGTCGTTAAAATCTTCATCTGTTATAAGTAATGCGATGTACCAGGTATCACCATAATCCCTAAAAGGGTCATCATTAAATACGGGCGGCGCTCCATTTTCTTCAAGCACCTTATTTGCTAGTGGTCTCAATAAATTGACCGTTTGCGTTTTCTTTCCCACTTCATAAAATGAGACATAGTAAGCTTCGTTACTAATAAGTACGCGCACATTATCTTCTACATAGTTATGATTGAGATCATATTTAGTATTTACATACTCATAAAACTCATTTGCATCCTTAGGGTCTGTAAATAGATATGCATATCTATTAGGTAGTTTTCTATTAAACTTTTTTGCTTTTTTAACCTTACCCTCACTCAGGTTAGGCGCCACCGCTACAGGAAAGCAAGATTGCAATAAAAAGGCACAACAAAACGCTAGTAATATTCTCATAAGAAGTGTTTTGTCTCTTGCATCAAACAACATACCAAACATTTAAATATCAATCAAGTATGTATAACCATAAAAACCCTTACCGCATTGCGGTAAGGGTTTTATATAATGAGATAGTAATTATCTTAGTTGCTTATGCCTCAAAAGGCACTACAGAAACGTAAGATTTATTGTCTCTTTTCTTTTGGAATTTTACAACACCATCCACTTTTGCGTGAAGTGTGTGATCTTTTCCTCCGTACACGTTTTCACCTGGGTGATGAGTGTTACCTCTTTGACGTACGATGATGTTCCCTGCGATTGCAGCCTGTCCTCCAAAGATCTTAACACCTAAGCGTTTCGATTCTGATTCACGACCGTTTTTAGAACTACCAACTCCTTTTTTGTGAGCCATCTTGTTTCGGTTTTATAAGTTATACTTGATAGTATCGCGATTAAGCTTTACCACCGTCTAATTCGTCTTGCCATTTCTTAAGCTCATCCCACTTACCATCTGCAGCCATTTGTGCTTGTGCTGGCCATGTGTCAGTTACGTGGTTTCCACGTACACCTGCGATGATTTCAGAAATCTTAGCAGCGTCAGTTTTTGCAAGTTTTGCAAATGTATCAATACCAGCCTCAACAAGAGTTGATGCGATTTTTGGTCCGATACCTTCCACTTTTTTAAGATCGTCAGCTTTGGCAGCTTTTTTAGGAGCAGCCTTTTTTGCTTCTGCCTTTGGTGCAGCTTCCTTTGCAGGAGCAGCAGCTTTAGGCTCTGCTTTTGCTTCTTTTTTTGGAGCAGCTTTCTTAGCTCCAGAAGTAGCGATACTTTCAATTACGATTTCAGTAAGTGACTGGCGGTGTCCGTTTTTTACACGGTATCCTTTACGTCTTTTCTTCTTGAAAACGATTACTTTGTCACCCTTAAGGTGTCTTAAGACTTTTGCTCCTACTAGAGCTCCGTCTATAGCTGGGGCGCCTAAAGTGATGTTAGATCCGTCTCCTACCAAAAGTACTTTGTCGAAATCGACTTTTTTTCCTTCTTCGGTAGATAGGCGGTTAACAAAGACTTTTTGGTCTTTTGCAACTTTAAATTGCTGCCCTGCTATCTCTACAATTGCGTACATAGCGATTAATTAAATATTGTTATTACACTAATAAAAGCCTAAACCTCTCAGTTTAAGCGGGTGCAAATATACTATTTATCTTGTGATTTACAATCGCTAATTGTGTTTTTTTAAGCTATTTAATAAAACTAAGAAAACCGCCATCTGGCGGTTTTTTAATTTACTTTTCCCAAATGAAAACTATCTAATAACTGGTCCTCTCTCTCGTAACACCTTCTTAGTTCCTTCAGTATTCCAGCTAGGTTTAAAAAGCTGCATAAAACAAAGTGATAAACATATAGCGGTAGAAAATCCTCCTATTGCAACTGTAAATATTACAGAACCTATACTTGTATTATACGTCTTCTCCCAAGGCCCTATGAGCCCGTCTAGAAAATCTGGGTTTATATTACCTGCATATAGTGCAAAGAATGCTGTAAATAATATAGTAGCAATAAATCCAGACACCACTCCATTAGTAAGTCCGTCTGTGTAGCTAAAAGCAGATCCGTTCTTAATTTTTGTGTACTTAATCACCTCGTAAATACCAAAACCTACAATCACGCCATTAAAAAGCGAGAACATAACATTAGTATGAAGGTTAAATAATGCGAGTACTAAAAAATATGCGATGAGCCCTCCTGCCATTGCGATGGCAAAACGTATGGGCATTGTGAATTTTGACATAATGTTTATCTTTTTTCTTTTAAAGATAAACAAAATATTGAGCAAAAATCATAAGTGACTGTTAAATAACACTTTAACAACCCATTAAGAAACTCCTAACTTACTGAAGATGTCCCATATAACCACTCCTGCACTTACAGAAATATTGAGAGAATGCTTAGTACCTACCTGCGGAATCTCAAGTACCGTATCACTTAAGGACACAATCTCTTGCTGCACTCCCTTTACTTCATTACCAAAAACAACAGCATACCTCTCCCCTTTTACAGGAGTAAACTTGTCTAGCATTACAGCATCTTCTGCCTGCTCTATAGCACAAACTTTTACCCCCTGTTCTTTTAAAGTATGAGCTAGTGCGATTGCATCTTCTGCATACTCCCAAGATACGGCATCTGTTGCTCCCAGTGCTGTTTTTTGAATATCACGATGCGGCGGTGTAGCGGTGATACCACACAGGTATATTTTTTCAACAAGGAAGGCATCTGCCGTACGAAAAACTGAACCTACATTGTTGAGACTCCTTATGTTATCCAGCACGATAATAAGTGGCGTTTTTTCTGCCTCCTTAAAATCTGCAACCGTTTTTCTGTTGAGTTCGCTATTCTTAAGCTTTCTATTATTCACGATGATAAAATATTTAGTATGAAGATGGTGTAAAAGATGGTGATTTACGCTTTCGCGAAAGCGTACTTATACTACTTCTGGTTATACCCAAAACGCTTGAGCTGGCGCTCGCTGCTTCTCCAGTTCTTATTTACTTTTACATAGAGCTCAAGGTGCACCTGCTTACCAAAGAATTTTTCTAAATCCTTACGAGCCTCTACTCCCACTCGCTTAAGCGCAGTTCCTTTATGACCTATAATGATACCTTTCTGGCTATCACGCTCTACCATAATCACAGAGCGCATACGTATGATCTCATCTTCTTCAAAAAAGTCTTCTGTATCTATCTCTACTGCATACGGGATTTCTTTCTTGTAGTGCATCAAGATTTTCTCACGTATGATCTCATTTACAAAAAAGCGCTCTGGCTTATCTGTAAGTTGGTCTTTTGGGTAAAAAGCTGGAGACTCTGGTAGTAGCTCTATAATTCTATTAAATACTTGTGGTACACCAAAGTTTTCAAGTGCAGAGATGGCAAACACCTCAGCATTTGGCACTTTTTCTGACCAAAGCTTTAACGCCTCTCCTAGCATCTCTTCATTACCTTTGTCTATTTTATTAATGAGTAATAAAACTGGAATTTTTGCACCACGTATTTTATTAAAAAACGCTTCATCTTTGAGCTCCTTTTCTCCTAGCTCTACTATGTAAAGTAGCACATCTGCATCTTCAAAGGCGCTTTTTACAAAGTCCATCATAGAGGCTTGTAGCTCGTATGCCGGCTTTATAATACCTGGGGTATCGCTCAAAATCATCTGAAAGTCTTCTCCGTTTACAATACCTAGTATACGGTGACGTGTAGTTTGTGCTTTTGAGGTAATGATACTTAGGCGCTCACCCACAAAGGCATTCATAAGCGTACTTTTACCCACATTTGGGTTTCCTATAATATTTACAAATCCGGCTTTGTGCGACATAGTGTTTCTTTTAGGCAAAGATACTTTAAATAGTACGTTTGCCTTTATGGATATAAAGAGTTATTAATTATGTAAATGATGTGTGGTTATGGGAGGGATTACGCTTTCGCGAAAGCGTACTAATTACGATCTAGGTTTTGCCAGGGCTCTGTCATATAACACGATGCTCCCAGCCACTGCAACATTAAGGCTTAGGGTAGAAGAGAACTTTACAAGAAAATGAGATCTATCTATTGCCTCACGTGTAAGGCCGTGATCTTCTGCTCCTAGTAAATAAACACAGCGCCTAGGGTGTTCAAAAGTTTCTAGCGGTTGTGCACGCTCATCTAGCTCTACGCCCACAATACGTGCTCCTTTAGGTAAATGATTAAAAAAGTCATCAAAATTATCATAGTGATAATAAGGCATCGCACTTACAGCATTGTGTGTATCACTAGCTTGCTTTGCATAGCGGTTGCCTATGGTAAAGATAAAACTGGCTCCTAAGTTTTGAGCAGAACGCCAGAGCACTCCTAAGTTTTCTGGAGTTTTTCCATTCTGGATTCCTATCCCAAAAAACTCATTTGTAAAATTATCTGGCTGCATATATATGACTATGGTATAAATAAAAAAGAGACCGTCACAAGTGAGGCCTCTTTTATTTTACATACTATCAGGTCTACCCTTCAAGCGTTTTTCTATCTTCTTTTTCTTTTCTGTGAGACGCTTCATTGTATCCATTATTTCAGAATCCTTTGTCTCTTTAAAAATCTCATTCAGTGCAAGAATGAGGCGTTTTGCTTCTCTTGAAGCTGCAACGCGATCACTGGTGGACATATTGCTCATTGAAGCATTCTCAAAAGCCACCGCTTCTTCCATTAATTTCATACAGTATTTCAAATTTTGGCGAATGTAATGTAACTCACCATATTATACAAGATTTACCTATAAATACTTGTAAAACACAAGCATAAAATATTGATAATCAACTCAAAAAGGAGAGAAAACTCCTACTCAACTCCTTAATTTACATTCTTTTTTATAAAAAGATAGTATGCATTTATTAGCAATATCGCAACATTAGTTACTATTACCGGTATACTTGATAACAATACGCCATAGACCACAAAAAATGCACAACCCACTGAGTTTACAATACGTAGTGTACGTATATCTTTAAATAAAAATGACAACAGCACAAATAAACTGGCTAGATAACCGATAATTTCGGTAGGGTTAATTTCCATAATATTTTTTTATTTTATTGACATTCTTTCAGCTTTATAATGTATTTCATATCATAAATTATCTAGTGCTTCAAGAACAACAATGTTATTCCATAAAAAAAGTCTCAACTTGTGATTGAGACTTTTTACTTAGTAGCGGGAACTGGACTCGAACCAGTGACCTTCGGGTTATGAGCCCGACGAGCTGCCTACTGCTCTATCCCGCGATATATGTTCCAGTAACACGTTTCTTGATTAGGCCATCAGTACTGCGTTAATTGGAGTGCAAATATACAACCGTTTTTGTCATATATAAAAGGAAAAAGTAGGATATTTTTTTAATTATTTGCAACCATCACATAGACAGGCATATCTGTAACAATATATTTAATTGAGAGTAGGTAATACTGTATTAAAATCTCAAATATCACCTCAAGATGTACAAAAGAGAGACCAGAAACGACCTATTGTTCAATATCACGAGCCTCAAAACCTACAAGTTCTTGCTCTTCAAAAGTAGTGCGCACCTCTATAGGATTACAACACACCTCACAATCTTCTACATAAACCGTACTCACAGATGGGTCTAAAAGCATAGACACCTCTTCCCAACAGTATGGACATTGAAAAAAATGTTCAAACATAGTGTAATTTTTATTGCGCTTTCGCGAAAGCGGAATTACCTCCTACAACTTCACATTAAGGAGTTGCCCCGTGAGCTGTAGCAACTGTATTTCTGCCAGCTTTGCCGTATACTTTGCGGCATTCTTAGTGGTTTGTGCATTGAGCAAGTTAAGTTGTGCCTGTCTAAACTCTACGCTACTTACCTGCCCTAGCTTAAATCGCTCTTCTGATCGATCAAAGTTAGCCTGGCTTGTGCTTACATTTTGCTCTTGAAGCTCATAGATTTTAAGTGCATTGAGATAATCACCCTTTGCATTTGCAATGTCTCCCAGTACCTGCTGCCTTAATTGCTCTTGGGTATACTTTTGATTTTCTAAAAAGATTTTTGCGTTTTTTACTCCTATGATAGAGCTACCTCCGTCAAAGAGATTCCACTGTAGGGTTGCACCTGTTTGAAAACCTGTAGAGGTGCTAGAGGCAAGAAAATTTGTAGCAGGAAAGTTACCCTCTGTCCACCCGTAACTACCTGTAAGACCTATGGTAGGTAAAAGCAAAGATTTAGCTTGTTTAATTTGATAATTACTTATGGTAATATTTTGCTCTGCTTGAAGTATAGATACATTATTTGTAATACCCTCATTTATAAATCGCTCTACTTCTAGCGGGTTTATGAAAGTGACGGTAGTATCTGCACTTTTTAAATCTTCTAGTTCTCTAGCAAGAACCACGTTAAGGTCTCGTTGTGCATTACGTAGCTGCTGCCTGGTAGTAAGAATGTTTGTGCTGTCTGTAACAATATCTACTTGTGCATTGAGCACCTCTAACTTATTTACTTGGCCATAATCAAATTGATATTGTGCACGTACCTCTCTCGCTTTTGAAATATCTAAAGCAGTTTCTAAAACAGCTAAGTTTTCTTCAATACGAGCCACCTCATAATACACAGAGAAGAGCTGCAGCATTACATTCTCTATGGTCTCTCGTGCTTGCAGCTGCGATAAGCCATACTGCTCTTTTAATGTTTTATAATTATAGTACCTACCTAACCCATCAAACAAGGTATAGTTAAGGTTAATAGATGCGTTATATCTTGTGGTCTCTGCCCCATCTACGGCGCTTACATTACCATCTTGAAAGGTAGCCTCTTGATCATCTATACTATAATTTACTCCAGCATTACCGGTGAGAGATGGCAAGTAGCCACTATTCAAGATATTTTTATTGTTTTCGGCTATGGCGACTTGATTATTTGCCAGTAGTATCCCAAAATTATTTTCAAGCATTATCTGCACGGCTTCTTCTTTTGTGAGCAATTGTGCCGGGAGGTCTTGTGCATACGCTTTCGCGAAAGCAAAAAACAATACCATAGCAACTATACTTTTTATAAAAGATTTTTTCATCTGTTTGCAGTCATTTTAAGTAATAATGTTTCTAGCGTACGTCTTTGCACTAGGTTGTCTTGATTTGCCCTTATGAACTCAATATTATCTATATGAAAAACGAGCTCTCCTTCTTCCTCATCAATCCCGAGCTGGGTACTATGGTAAGTTTGAGCTCCAGATAGCCCTCCTTTTTTTATAGTTATCTCATCTCCAGATTTAGTAAGCAAAAAATTATTAAAATCTAAAAAACGTTCTATACCTGATAACATTTTAAAACCTACAAGTCCAGCAGTAATCATAAGCACGTATATGAATAACTTATCCAGTCCAAACTCATTATCGCCTGTAAAAATTGCAACGAGAAGCCAGAAGGCTATAAGCCCTACAAGTGATAGCAATACACCTAGTACTATGGATATGACATCCATAATTTTGGCTTTTGAGGTGCGCTTTACTATAATCTCTCCTGTGGTTGTGTTTTCTTCATAATGAAAACCTAGCTCTTCAAGGTTTTCAAGATTTGCGATGGCCACTTCTTTGTGTGCGATTTGCTCTTCCAGCTTTTCTGTAGAAACATCTATAGATTTATTTCTAATAGTATCTAACAAGTTGAGCTTTGCTTCATAAGTAAGCTTATCGCTATGCTCTAGCACGGCAACAATTTCTCGCGGTGTATGATTTTTATACAAATTCATTTTACGCTATATCTGTTTTAGGCTTAAAGGCAACTTGAAGCTCTTGGTTGTCATTCTCGTGCTCTTCTTCCATTTCCTTTACGGCTCTCTCTTGATTTTCTCTAGCTGTCTTTCTTCCCTTCTGTAACATATCTGTAGTAGTCTTTACCCAGTTACTAAATGATAAAAAGATAGGAAGCATTACAAGCGTAAGTACCGTTGCAAACCCTATCCCGTATGCAATAGATATTGCCATAGGGATTAAGAACTGTGCTTGTCTACTCTCTTCAAAAATAAGCGGCGCAAGACCAGCAATAGTTGTGATTGAGGTAAGAAAGATAGCTCTAAATCTAGAACGACCAGCATCAAAAATAGCATCCTCAAAGGTCATACCCTCTCTTAGGTTAGTATTAAACTTACCTATAAGTACCAAGCCATCATTAACCATAATCCCTATCAAGGCTATAATACCAAGCATAGATAATATGTTAAGCGGGAAATCGTGTATCCAGTGCCCCCAGGCTACTGCCGGTAAACTCAATGGTATGAGAAGCAATAACATCAACGGCTGACTATAACTTCTAAAGGTAAATGCAATCACTATATAAATAAGTAATAGCACCGTAAGGCCTACAGGTATAAGTGAGTCTGTAAGTTTCCCAGCCTCTCTGTTTTGACCTTCATATGATGGTGTTACTGTAGGATATTTTGATAATATTTCTGGCATCACGTTAGTACGCAAATCTGTCATTACATCTGTGGCACTTACTTCTTTAGGGTTTTTAAGATCTGCAAGTATTTGTATCTCCCTTCTACCCTCAAGGTGGTTTACCGCCACATCACCACGCTCAATAGTGTAAGATGCTATCTCATTAAGAGGCACCTTTGCTCCAGATGGTGTTGTGATACGCATATCATCTAGATTAGATATAGATGATCTATTATCCCGATCATAACGCACCCATACTCTTATCTCATCTTGACCTCTCTGAAAGCGCTGCGCTTGTGCCCCAAAGAATCCTGCTCGTACCTGCGCCATTACGGTTTGTAGATTGAGCCCAAGTGAGTATGCAGACTCGTTGAGCTCTAATCTAATTTCTTTAATACCCGCAGGGTCGTTATCTGTTATATCTTTTAAAACTGGGTTTGTCTCTAAGGACTTCTTCAGTTCTTCCTTTGCGGCTTTAAGCTCTGTAATATTATTACCCAATAGAGAAACAGCTACCGGGCTTCCTCCGAAGTTACCTCCACCTCCATACACAAGGCTTTCTTTACCTATAACAGGCCCCACCTTTTCTTGTATCATATTACCTACAATATCTGAGGTCACTTCATTAGGTCGCTCTTCTCCTGGCAATAAATTTATACTCAAAGAGGCTGTAGAGGTACCTGGGCCAATGTTTTTGATAATGTTTTCAAACATTGGGCCGTCTATCTCATTTTTATACTTTTCAGTGAGCTCTTTATTAGTCTCTATAACCTTTTCTTCTATCAAAGAGATAATACTGTCAGTAATAGCGGCATTTGTACCATTAGGCATCTCAAGACTTATTCTCACATTGTCACTCGCCACTCTCGGGAAAAACGCTCCACGTATAATACCCGCCTCAAAACTCCCGGAGGTGAGTAAAATAAATGCAATAAAAATTGAGAACATCAAAAACTTATAATCAAGGGCAAACCTTAAAACTGGACTATACACACGATCGCGCAACCAGACCATAATACGATCTCCAAACTCATTTATATATCGCAGTTTTGAGAATAGCTTTGCCACTCCCTTTTTAGGCTTATTACTTTGTGCTCGCAATGCCTTAGAATGTGCAAGGTGAGCTGGCAGTATAATGAGGGCTTCTACAAGAGAAACAAGCAGCGTAAGCATTACTATAACCGAAACCTCTCCGAAAAACTCACCTATTCTACCATCTAAAAACAAGAAAATTCCGAAAGCTAGAATTGTAGTAGTAATAGCAGATAAGATAGGTGGCAATACCTCCATTGTTCCATCTACAGCAGCTTGTATAGGTGTTTTACCACGTTCATAATGTTGATAGATGTTTTCTGCTATCACAATACCATCATCTACCAGAATACCTATCACGATGATCATCCCAAATAATGATAATACATTAATCGTCACATTAAAATAGCCTGCAAGCATAAACATCCCTAAGAATGCCACGGGAAGTCCAAAGGCTACCCAGAATGCTAGTCGAGTATTTAAGAATACTGATAGAAATAATAGTACTAGGAGCATCCCTACAATGGCATTTTCAGTAAGGAGGGCAGTACGCTGTACAAGGGTTATAGATAAGTCACTTACAACAGCAAGTTGCACATTATTATATTTAGCATTAAAGTCTTCTATATACTCTTTTGCTTTTTCGGCAGCGCCTATAAGATCTTCTGTATTTGTAGAGGTTATCGTCACATTTACAGCAAGATTTCCATTAAAGTAGTTTGCATTAGGTGTTTCAGAAAAACGATCTCTTACCTCTGCCACATCTTTGAGACGTATCGTTCGACCGCTTGGGTCTGATCGCACTATTACATTAGACAACTCATCTCCGTAGTAAGCTCTATTATTTGCTCGTATGAGATACTCCTCTGCTTCAGTTTTTATAGACCCGCCAGTAGTTAAAATATTAGATGTGCTTACCGCCTGAGATACATCTGCAAAAGACAAGTTGTAAGCAAGTAAACTGTTTTCATTTACAGCTATCTCGATTTCTTCTTCAGGATAACCTGATACTGCTATCTGTGATATTCCATCTATGCCACGCAGGTCATTTTCTACCTGTCGCCCTATTTGTTTTAAAGTCTCAAGCGATACGTTTTCTCCGCTTATAGAAAAAGATATAGTTTGCCTTATAGCCTCAACTTTTGCTACTACTAGAGGCTCCATACCAGAAGGAAATGAAGGTACACGATCTACAGCGTTCTTTACTTCAAGAAGCATAAAATCAATATCCTTTCCTTTTTCTATCTCCACATTTATAGTTCCACTATTTTCTCGTGAAGTAGATGTTACACGCTCAACGCCATCTAATCCTTTAAGGTTATCTTCTATTTTAAGTACAATACCTTCTTCTACCTCTTGTGGAGATGCACCTGGGTAAGCAACACTTATATTAATGTTTTTTGAATCTACTAGTGGAAAGAATGAAGAATTAAGTGACAAGGCACCATAAATACCAAACACCACAAACATTAACACGATAACGTTTACAGCTACGTGATACTTAATAAAATATTCAATGACTTTGCGCATCTTACTCTGCTTCTTCTTGTGATGATTCCTTATCTGAATAGATCTTTACAAGCATACCTGCATATGCTCCAGGTACTGGCTTGCTTACTATCTTTGTACCTTCAGGTATACCTTTTACAACTACTTCCTTATCAGAAAAGTAAACTGGGTTTACCGCTATGACATCTAGAATAGAATCACGCACCATAAAAAGTTCATTATTTGGCTGTAATAATCCTCTTGGTAGGGATATTGCTTCCTGCTCTTCTTTTGCTTGTAGCAATGCCTCTAAGTAAACACCTTCTCTAAGCCCTTCTCCTTGTACTTCTATATAAGCATTTATAGTTTGTGAGTCTTGATTTATATTACCATTAACTCGAGTTACCTTACCAGTATAGGTTTGCTTGCCGTCTATGGTAGATAGTGTCACCTCATTGTTTACTTGTAATAAATCTGCATAATTCTTACTTATAGCAACTTCTAGCTCATATGAACTTGTATCTATAAACTCACCTAGCTTTTGCCCAGATCGCACCAGCGTTCCTTCTGTAACTAGCGCTTCTGTAAGAACACCTGTAAATGGAGCCGTTATTCTGTATTTACCTAGACGTTGCTCTAAGTTTTTTACATTATAAAAGGCTGTCTGTATATTTCTACCAGAAATAAAATAACCTTCTTTTTCTGATGTGATTTCTGGTAAAGGTGGAGTTGCCTTGCTTACGTCAAAGTTATTTAGATATGCTTGCCATTTTGGGTAAGCTTCTGGATAATCAAGACGCAAATCTGGCATTATAGAAGTGATCTGGTCATATAGTGCGCTTTTTTGTGACTGTACACTTGCATAGTACTCAGAGCTATTAAGACTAAGTAACGTTTGTCCTTTTCTATACTCTTGTCCTGGCTTAAAAAGCTTACTTCCTTTTTGAAGCACGCCCTGCACTTCAGAAAATATTTCTAGCCTTCTTTGAGCAACGAGATTTCCGTTTGCCGAAATTTCTATAGGCACAACCCCATTTACAGCATCTTCTACAAAGACTGTTTTTATAACTTTTTTAGGCTTAGGTCTTGTACGTTGATTACTTGCTACAATAGCTTTTGAAGCAAAAAAAGCTCCAATTATGAGTAGGACTCCTAACAGAGAGAGGATGATTTTACGCATCTATTTTATTTTGGTTGTTTTGATGGCTTGAGTACCAGTAGTGCAAATCTAAGTATGAAGCCGTAGCGCTGCTGTTAACGATGTCTTAAATTAAAAGCAAGAACGTGCGGTATTACTTACAAAACAACCTATTCCATATGTTAAAAGAAAAAACCAGCTTGTATCGCTGGTTTCTAAATTCTATCTCAAAAATATTACGCTTTCGCGAAAGCGTAAAAATACTAGTTTAACGCATCGAGCTCTTCTGTGATTTTCTCCCAATCTTCCATAAAGCCGTCTAGCTTCTTTTTCTTGCCATTGTAGATATCAAAAAAACTTAGGTCTGCAACTGTCTCATCATAATTAGTCGCCAGGGCAACGTCTAGCTCCTTGATCTCGCGTTCTATTTTATTAATATTAGACTCTACTTTACTGAGTCTATTATTAAGAGATTTGAGCTTTTTTTGATCTTCGTAAGACTTCTTTGTGCTCTTTACGGGCGCCTCTTTTTTTACAACATCACGCTTTTCTACCTCTCTCAAGTTTGTCACTTCTCGCTGCTCTAGGTAGTAATCTATGTCTCCCAGATACTCTCTTATGCGATGATCTTTAAACTCATAAACCCTATCTGTAAGACCTTGTAGAAAATCACGGTCGTGAGATACGACTATAAGAGTCCCTTCAAACTGTTTGAGACTATCTTTAAGTACATTTTTTGATTTTATGTCTAGGTGATTTGTAGGCTCATCCATCACAAGCACGTTAAAGGGTTGCAGCATAAGCTTAGCAAGGGCTAGCCTGTTGCGCTCACCTCCAGAGAGTACACGCACATACTTATCTACCTCCTCTCCCCTAAAGAGAAAAGAGCCTAATATGTCTCGCACACGTGGTCTTGTTTTCTCATCTGCGGCATCTATCATCGTTTCCTCCACAGTTTTTGACCCGTCAAGGTATTCGGCTTGGTTTTGAGCAAAATAACCTATTTGTACATTGTGACCCAGCTTCACCTTCCCTTGGTGCTCGAGCTCTCCTACTATAATTTTTGCCAGCGTAGATTTACCTTGACCATTTTGCCCTACAAAGGCGGTTTTAGTATCACGCTCTACCAGCAAGTCTATACCTTGTAAAACGTTTTTATCTCCATAGCTTTTTGCAACCTCCTCTGCCTCTACCACAACCTTACCAGGTGTGACAGATACAGGAAATTTAAGCGTCATCACACTATTATCATCTTCATCTACCTCAATGCGGTCTATCTTATCTAACTTTTTTATGAGTGACTGCGCCATTGTAGCCTTTGAGGCTTTTGCTCTAAACTTTTCAATAAGCTTTTCTGTCTGCTCAATTTGCTTCTGCTGGTTTTTTTGTGAAGCCAGTTGCTGCTCTCTTATTTCCGAACGAAGCACAAGGTACTGCGTATACGGCTTCGGGTAATCATAAATGCGACCTAGCGAAATCTCTATAGTACGGTTAGTCACATTGTCGAGAAACATTTTATCGTGAGATACAATCACTACAGCTCCAGTATACCCTCGCAAGAAACTCTCAAGCCATATAATAGACTCTATATCTAAGTGGTTTGTAGGCTCATCCAGCAGTAGTATATCGTGATTTTGTAGTAAAAGTTTAGCTAGCTCAATACGCATACGCCACCCTCCAGAAAAGGTATCTGTAAGCTTATCAAAATCTTCACGCTTAAAACCTAGACCTTGTAATATACGTTCTGTCTCACCTTTATAACTATAACCGCCGTGTACTTCATACTGGTGTTGCACGTCGTTTATATCTATCATAAGCTGGTTATAGCTCTCACTCTCGTAGTCTGTACGTGTCGCTAGTTGCTCATTAATATGAGCAAGTTGACTCTCTAGTTTTTTAATTTCTTTAAAAGCCTCATAAGACTCCTCAAGCACCGTGCGGCCTTCTATAAAATCTATATCTTGCTTTAAGAAACCTATGCTTATCTCCTTCTCAATAGCTATAGATCCCGTATCATACTGCTGCTCGCCAGAAATGATACGCAGCATTGTAGACTTACCAGCACCGTTTTTACCCACAAGCCCTACTCGATCACCATTATTAAGTCTAAAGGTGATTTCTTCAAACAAATATTCGCCTTGAAAAGAGACAGAAAGGTTGTGAATATTAAGCATAAGATATTAAGTAAAAGTTATAATTTGAAATCGGTGTGGTGGTGCAAAGATGCTTAAATTTGTACTTATAAACTAAGGAGATTATGGGAATTCTAAAAGGTACAAAACTCAACAGCATTCTTACTGGTAAATGCCCAGTATGCCAGAATGAGTCTATGTATATAAACTCAAATCCCTACATCTTAACTGAGACGCTCAAAATGCACGAGCGTTGCTCTCACTGCGGCACAAAATATAAGATAGAACCTTCTTTCTTTTATGGAGCAATGTATGTAAGTTATCCCGTAGGCATAGCATTTGCCACAGCCGCTTTTGTGATTACCTATTTCTTTTTTGAAGCAAACCTGGTAAATACTTTTATTGCCATCGTAGGCACACTGGTTGTTTTTATGCCGGTTATAATGCGACTAGCACGCAACATATGGATTAACTTTTTTATGAAATATGACCCGAGTAAAGATCAACTTGTGAGTAAGTAAGTTTACGCTTTCGCGAAAGCGCTCTAAACCACATTTCATACTACCTAGATCTCCAGCTTTTTGGGAAATCTCATTATATCTACCTCCTCTGGAAGCGGAATATTCTTTTCTATAAATTCAAATAGATAGTGTGCCAGCAGTGGTCCCGCCATTATCCCGCGCGTACCTAAGCCATTGAGCACAGCGAGCTGTTTATATGTAGGATGCACTCCTAATAGTGGCCTTCTATCTCCTGTAGTAGGGCGTACACCCGCCTCTTGACCTACCACCTCATATGGTGTATTTACTAAAGCAGCAAACTTAGACTCTAGCTCCTCGCGGGCTACCTGCGTGCTTTCCCAGTCCTTATCTGTCCAGTTATAAGTTGCACCCACTTTGTATAAATCCTCACCTAGTGGGACAATAAAAAAAGAGGTTTTGATGGCGGCAGTAAGCTTTAATTTTGGCGCTTTTATAATAATATACTCACCTTTGTTTCCTACAAGGGGCAATTTGTTAAAGTAAGGGTTCTGCTTGATACCATATCCTTCGGCAAAAATTATGTGAGACGCTTCATAATCTTGATACTTTACTCCAGCATCTGTTAGTGTGAGCTGTGCGTAGTTGAATTCCGCTTTCGCGAAAGCGGACATCTCCTTAAGGTAATTTTCATAAGCGTGCTGTAAGGTCTTAATGTCTACGCGACCGGTCTCTAGTACTTCACCATAATCATAAGGTGCTTGTATACCCTTATTTTCGTTTTTTATGAGTGGTGTTTTTACAAAACGCTCGAGCCCCTGCTTATCACTAGCAGCAAACCAATTATTTTGATCTTCTATAGAGTGAAAGACCTTCCTCACGGGCATAGGATGCATAAATTGGGCATCTAGCTTTGCCTCAAGTTTTTGAAAATACGGAATCGCTAGGTCAAACTGCGATACAGCTTTCCAAGGGAGGGAGTATCGTTTTAAAATCACAGGATTATAAAGACCGGCGGCTACCCTACTGGCACCTTCTACGCCCTTATCAAACACCATAAAAGTCTTACCTGCGGCTAGACATTGCTCACAAAAAGCAATACCAGCAAGACCTAAACCTACTATTATATAATCTATTTTACTCACAAAACAAAAATAAGGCAATAGCCGGTTTAAATAGTGATGTTATCTTTAATACATAAAAAAAGCCATCAAAACATTGTTCTGATGGCTTTTATATATTCTAATAGAACTACCTTAATAATTCCAAAGGTCTTGCTCTATGTTGCGTATATTTTCTTTTATACGATTAGATTCAAGTAACTGCATCATTGCATTATCACTTATATACTCCTTAACCTTGCGGTCTCCTTGCACATTATCTTCTTGATAAATTGTAGCGTTAAAGCGCCTACTGTTAAGAAGATGATCAAATGAAATAGGTAAAGATGTGTTTTTACGGTTAAATGCTTTTGCATTATGAAGCACTTCTCTCGCCCCTGGGAACCATACCCAGAAAAGCTCGATATCTGCCGCACTAGAATCATCTAAAAAGTTAACATCACCAGATACTGGAGCTATACCTAACAGACGGTACTTTAACTCACCTTGACGCTTATCTATATACCAGTACCCTCGTACGTGATATGCGTTAATGTCATAAGATGTAATTTCTGTACGCTCAATGTTATAATCTGAAATAGGCTCTCCTGCGTTAAACTGATCGTACCCCTCATCTGAAGTATCGATTTTTACCATTGCAGCAGAGAGGTCTTCTAGCTGTATCTTTTCTGTAAAATATGAATCTCTATAGATAGCGTCTATCTTACCATTTTTAATGTTCTTTACTAGAACATCAAAAAGTGAACGACGATCTGACCCCATATTTACCGTATCGATAGGGTAATAAAGAGGAAAGTTAACGCGCTCATCAAGATCAATAACTTCCCACGTATTTTTTGCCCATAGTACATCACGTTTTTCAACGTAACCGTATGGTAATGGTTTGTCATTATCTTTTGCTTTTTGCTCTTCGGTTACTTCAAACATCTCGTCTGGCGTTTTTGCATTAAGGATGTTACCTTGTGCAAACGCTGGTACAGTCATTAAAAGACCTAGTGCAACAAAAATTAAACGTTTAAGACTCATAATTTACTTTATTTTAGTTTGATAACTCAATAATAATTGGAGACACTGTCTTCAATCTTATAGAGTTACCTGGTATACTTGCTTTAATATCAAATATCTGTACTGAAGATCCTCTCTTTGCTCTCTTAAGAGCAGACTTTGCAGCAGCATTAAGCTTGTTTCCTTGTACAGCTACCGTTGCTTGGTCACCAGCTCTAAACTTGAAACTATTAACTCTTAAGTTTAGGTCAAAGTCAAAATCTGGAAGCACTGCATTAATAGGAGCTGCAGATACTGTGTTACGAGGTTTCTTAAGGTTACCTCCATCATCTCCTCCTAAAGCTCCTACTGGACGTGGGATATCTTTAATACGGAAAACAGCCTTGTCAGAAACTGTACCACCACCGTCTGGTAACTTTGCAGTCACATTAATTGTCACCTCTCTACCTTGTGAAGGTTTCATATTATACTTGCTTCCTGATCTTTTAGAAAGACCTGCTCCAGATGCTGTGACAGCATTATCTGCAACACCGGCAAATGATATCGTCATAGGGTTATCTACACCACGGTATACAACATTCATCTTATCTGCAGCGATGGTTGCAGAGTTAGGTTTGTTTATTGTTGTAAAAGCTTGCTCTACAGCAACCTCTATTTCTTTACCGTCTTGTGGATAAAACAATGTACCTGTGATTTTGTGATCACCTACGCCACCAGTATTAACTCCTAATACAAGTTTACCACCATCATAAGAAATTTTATCTGAAGGTATAGGACGCCCATCAAGCTTAAGCTCAACTCTAGAAGGTTTTGTAGAAGCATCTACACGACCTAAAGAAAGAACACCATCAAAGGTTGACCCAGTATAATAAGCTCCTTTTGAGGTAGTCATTACCGTCTCGTAGTTATCTAAAGAAGCTAGTTCTTTTAAGTTTCCAGAAAGTAGCTTTGTTAAAAGCTCGTTTTCTACAACCTTGATATCATTTTGTAATTGAGACATCTTAGTTAATGAAGATACTGAAGGGAAACCTACAAAATTGTAAGAGATATAATCTTTCTTTACTCCTTCTCCATCTACTACATCACTAGTACTAAAATCTTCATTAATTTGGGCAACTAGCGCTTTATTATCACCTGCCAGCTTTACCATACCATCACGGTACTTAGCCATTTCATCAAGAAACTTCTGTCCTTGTGGAGTGATTTTTCCACCTTTATAAAAGCGCTCATCTAAGAAGTTAGACTTATCCATCGCTTCATAATCAGTCTTATCTTCAACACCCGCAAGTAATGCGTCTTTTTCTGAAGCTAAATAAGTAAAGTATGCATCTCCAAGTTGCTTTGCAGACTGAGCTGTTGCTGCAGCTGCCTTAAACTCTTCGTTTTCGTTTGCTTTTTTAGATAAATCTGCTAGTGCTAGATTATTTTTTGCTTCAAAAGTTGTGTTAGAACGATCAAATTTTTCATTTATCGACCCAAAAGCCGATAGTACCTCCTTAGACATATTAAGTGCTAGCATCGCTATAAACACTAGATACATCAGGTTAATCATCTTCTGCCTTGGGCTTTGTTTTCCTCCTGCCATTGTTTTTAATTTTAGCTGTTAGTTAGTTAATTGTAAAAACAACTAGAATTAGTTTTTATTCATAGCAGAAAGCATTCCTCCATACACACCATTCAGTGAAGAAAGGTTTGTTGCAAGACTTTCCATTTGCTCTTTAAGTTTTCCTGCGTTTGCAGTTACTTGCTCATTGATTTCTGCCTGACGACTAGAAGACTCAACTTGCACTTTATAAAGGCTATTTAAAGATTCCATTTGAGCAGCAGCAAGTGCCATCTCTTCAGAGTATTTTTTTGTAGAAGCCATTGCATCTGTTGTAGGAGCAATTCCTTTTGCTGCACCTTCAAAATTACGTATGCTGTTTCCTAAGCTGCTCATCAACTCACCATCAATTTTTGCCTCTTTAAGCATATCGTCTAGTTTTTTTGATAATTGTGCTTCTGCATCTACAGGAGCTGCAGCTTTTTTCTTAGATCCACTTGCCCCGCCTGCTAGTTCTGGATATACTAGAGCCCAATCAAGTTCGTCATCTACTGGTTCAAATGCAGAAATTGCGAATACTACTGCCTCTGTAATAAGACCAATAATAAGCATTAGGTTACCATATGGCCAGTGCATAATTTTAAATAAAGCACCAATAATTACAACTGCTGCTCCTAGTCCGTAGACCATATTCATTAATTTCTTTCCAGTTTTAGATTTTGCCATGACTAATAAAATTTTTTAGTTTAGTTAAGTTAATTTAGTTAAGTAATTGAATAATATAATTTGGGTAAATAATATTAGTTATTTCTTCGGTTTTCTAAGGTTGATTTTCTCATCAATTCCCATAAAATCCTGTACGGTTCTAAAACCGATATAACTACGTGCAGAGTCTTGATACTCATAATCACGTGAGCTTACCTGTAGGAAGTAAGCAACGTCTTTCCAAGAACCACCACGTATAACTTTACGACGGTTATCCTTATCGTTTACGTTAGGGTTAATAGTAGACATATATTCATAAGAAGCTGGATCATAAGAAGAAGCTACCCACTCAGACACGTTACCTGCCATATTGTACAGGTTATAGTCGTTAGGTTCGTAAGCATCTGCTTCTACAGTATATAATGCTTGGTCTGCACCATAATCTCCTCTTAAAGGTTTAAAGTTTGCAAGGAAACATCCTCTATCGTTTTTAGCATACGGCCCACCCCAAGGGTAATCACCACTTTCCAGTCCGCCACGAGCAGCATATTCCCACTCTGCTTCACCTGGAAGTCTAAAACGATTTACAAATTGTCTCTTTTTTGATTTTTGGTAAGAGTTCTTATACATTGTTCTCCACTCACAAAAAGCTTTTGCTTGCATCCAGGTAACACCTACAACAGGGTACTCACCATAAGCATCGTGCCAGAAGTAATCATTATGCATAGGCTCATTATACGAGTATGCAAAATCCTTAATCCATACAGTCGTATCAGGGTAAACCGGAACCACCTCTGTCTTAATATGATCTTTACGACGACCACCATTCTTCTTTGCAGCAGCTTGTATGTCTAAGTATGTGTAACGGAAGTTAAGCTTATCTACGTCTATGGTGCGCTGTCCATTATAAGCTTCTTCTAGTGGGATGTACATTGTATCCATCACCTCAGCATAGTACTCATCTGGATACTGGTCTGTATCCCATATGATATCTATATCCTTATTAAGTTTACGTCCTTCAAATCCAGTCTCACCTAAGCCATAATAGTTATCGTACATATATTGCTCGTATGGAGTCATATTTGCAGGATCTGCATCATTAAATGCAAAGTCACCTATACCACCACTTCCTGGAGTTTCCCCAAGCTCATCTGCCAGTATAGCAAGTTTAGTACGTACAGTAGAATCTTTTACCCACTCTACAAACTGTCTATATTCGGCGTTTGTGATTTCTGTTTCATCCATATAAAAAGAACGAACAGTAACAGTTTTAGTAGGAGCATCATTTACCGCAGCAAAGTCATCATCACTTTTACCCATTATATATGCCCCTCCAGAAACGAGAGTCATACCAAATGGTTTTTCGGGATTCCATCGCTTGCCTTTGGCACCAACGAGTTCTCCACGATCGCCTTTGCCACAACTAGACAGCAAAGCTACTATCGCAATAAATGCAATATACTTTTTCATAGGATATTAGGTTAAGTATTCTAAAGTTAAGGGCGTAAACCTATTTATTTTATTTGTAATAAACAATTTATTCGCCAAAAATAATCATTTCATCGTTGAAACACATATTCAAATTTCGTTTTTCTTCCTTGCTTTGAACCAGCGTTCAGGTATGTTTTGGTTACAAGCATCCAGATAATCTTGGTACGTGCAAGGTAATAACGTGTGCCTTTTTAATTTATTATTCAAGCCCATAATAAATGGAATTTCAATCCACCAGCGAGCTGTTTTTTCACTCTTATAAAATGTAAGCACCTCATCTTCAATGGGTACTTGGTAGGTAAGAAAATTACCTTTTTCTATATCCATATTTTCGCTTGCGCGAAAATTCACTCCCTCTATAAAGTACCACATCATCTGTGCAACGAGCATTGCCGCTTTTTCTTCTTGAGCATCATTTTGATATTCAAAAATTCCAAAAGAACTTACACGGTCACTAATCCCTGCATATCTTGCAATGGTACAAATCTCTTTCCCATCAAAACCATTAGGCATTTTATTATGCCTAGTACTCAACTCACTACTACGTATCGCATTAAGATCTATAGCAACAAGATCTGCATCACGCATAACAGGTTCTGTAATGTTCATCGCTGCCGAAACATTACCTAGTCTATAGGAGTCAAAATACAACTTATCCATCAAATCTATTTCCTCTTGAGGATTAAAATAAGTTTGATACCCAATATTTGAGTAATTAAATAAATTATAAGGCTCTGTGACTATGATTTTACCTACGTAAGACTTGTTGTTTATAGGCTGACTTGCGTCTCCTAGGTCAAAACGACTATCAACATTAACGATATTAACCATTTGATCTAGTTTATCGTAAGAACGATAAATAGGATACACAAGATCTTGACTTCCTCCTATATAAATAGGTATGATTCCTTTTTTAAACAAAGACTCGTTGAGAGTGCGTATGGCAAAGTATGTATCATCTACAGATGCACCAGCGTCTATATCTCCTAGATCTGCAATGGTAGTGTGCCAGTTTCCGGGAAACAGTTCATAAAATGTTCGGCGCACTTCGGTAAAGGAGAGCCCGTCTGAAAGATTATTGGGGTCTCTTCTTTTTTCGCGTAAGCAAACTATAGCTATAGCTACTCCTTCTAAATCTGGCAGTCCTTCTTGCTCGCTGTGCAGCCTTATATTATTACCTAGTGACTGGTGATGCTGCAGCTGTATATGTGCAAGCGCAAGATCTGGAATAGGGAGGAGCACCTCAAATGCCATATATTATTTCTTTTTTGCTGTGGTTTTTTTCTTAGCCGGAGCTTTCTTTTTTGCTGGCGCCTTCTTTTTGGCTGCCTTCTTTTTTGGAGCCTTCTTCTCGATGTAGTCTTTTATCTCATCAAGACTTAAAGCAGCAGCATCTATATCTTTACTAAGCTCTATTTTGAGCTTACCTTTTATAATATTAGAGCGCCCCCAGCGTGCTTTTTCTACACGTATTCCTTCTTCTGGAAAATCTTGAAGTACCTTATCTATCTCCTTTTGCTTTTTGACTTCTATAAGCTCTACAATATCCTCATCAGAGAGGTTATCAAAATCGTACTTCTTGTTTACGTTTATAAACATTCCGTTCCATTTTATATACGGGCCAAAACGACCTGTACCTTTCTGAACTGGCAAATCCTCATACATATAGATAGGAGCATCTGCCTTTTGCTTCTCTTTGATATATACAATAGCCTCATCTAGATCTACATCCATTGGGTCACGTCCTTTAGGAAGTGATACAAATGTTTTTCCAAACTTAACATATGGCCCAAAACGACCATTATTTACAGACACCTCTTCTTCTTCAAAAGTACCTAAATCTTTAGGTAATTTAAAGAGATCCATTGCCTGCTCATAGGTGATGTTGCTTAGCGTTTGGTCTGGACCTAGACTTGCAAATCGAGGCTTCTCTTCATCTTCTACAGAACCTATTTGCACCATAGGACCAAATTTACCTAGACGCACACTTACCGGTTTACCGGTAGCTGGATCTTCTCCTAATATGCGCTCTCCTACTTCACGCTCTGCATTTTTTTCTACATCTTTTACGTGAGGATGAAAATCTTTGTAAAAATCCTTCATCATCTTTGTCCACTCCTGCTTTCCTTCTGCTATGTCGTCAAAATCTGCTTCGACCTTTGCCGTAAAGTTATAATCAAGAATGTTTTCAAAGTGCTGTACCAAGAAGTCGTTTACGACCATCCCTACATCTGTAGGAACTAGCTTTCCTTTATCTGACCCTACAGTCTCAGTAAGCGTTCTATCTTTTATCTCGTTGTTTTCAAGACTAAGCACATCATAAGATCGCTCCTTCCCTTCTACAGTACCTTTTTCTACATACTTACGGTTTTGAATAGTCGTAATAGTAGGTGCATATGTAGATGGACGTCCTATACCCAGCTCTTCAAGTTTCTTTACTAGAGAAGCTTCTGTATAGCGGTATGGTGGTCTTGTAAAACGCTCTGTGGCGGTAATGTATTTATTAAGTAATGTCTCTCCTGTTTTAAGATCTGGAAGTAAGCCTGTCTCTTCTACATCTTCATCATCACTACCTTCTAGGTATACCTTTAAGAAACCTTCAAACTTTAAGATCTCCCCATTTGCTGTAAAGTTATCTGTACCTGCGCTAGAGGCTATTTGCACATTTGTGCGCTCTAGTTGTGCCTCGCTCATTTGTGAGGCAATCGCACGTTTCCATATAAGTTCATAGAGACGTATCTGGTCGCGGTCCATATTTACAGAATGCTTTGAGAAATCTGTAGGGCGTATCGCCTCGTGAGCTTCTTGTGCTCCCTTAGACTTCCCTTTATAATTACGTTCTTTATGAAACTCCTTACCATAAGCAGCTACAATCTCTGCCTCTGCACCCGCCTTTGCATCTTTAGATAGATTTACACTATCTGTTCTCATATATGTAATATGCCCAGCTTCATAGAGTCGCTGTGCCATCGTCATCGTTTTACTTACAGAGAAGTACAGTTTTCTACTTGCTTCCTGTTGTAAGGTAGAGGTTGTAAATGGTGGTGCTGGTGATTTTTTTGCTGGCTTTTTAGTAAGCGCATCTACTTTAAAAGTAGCGCTAAGGTTTTTCTCAAGAAAAGCCTTAGCCTCTTTTTTGGTAGTTATATTTTTAGGAAGTTTTGCTTTAAAAGACTTTCCATCTTGCGTAGTAAACTCTGCATCTACTCTATATGAAGCTTTAGGCTCAAAACCTAAAACCTCACGCTCACGCTCTACAATAAGTCTTACAGAAACAGACTGCACACGCCCCGCCGAAAGACCTCCTTTTACCTTTCTCCATAATACTGGAGAGAGCTCATACCCCACTAATCTATCAAGCACTCTACGCGCTTGTTGTGCATTTACAAGATCATAATCAATCTTACGAGGGTTCTCAATAGCTCTTAGTATAGCCGTCTTTGTAATCTCGTGAAAAACAATACGTTTTGTACGGTCTGGTGTTAACCCAAGCTCTTGTTCTAAGTGCCAGGCTATAGCCTCTCCCTCGCGATCCTCATCACTAGCGAGCCACACCATCTCTGCCTTATTTGCAAGAGACTTAAGGTTTCTCACCACCTTTTTCTTATCGTCTGAGACTTTATATTTTGGAGTAAAATCTCCATCTACATCAACACCTAACTCCTTAGAGGGAAGGTCTGCAATGTGTCCAAAACTACTCTCAACTTTATAGTCTGAGCCTAGAAATTTTTCTATCGTTTTAGCCTTTGCAGGTGACTCCACAATGACGAGATTCTTTGCCATACATTTTATTTTTTCAGATTACAAAAGTAGATGTTTTATTTATATCGCAATCCGCAAGGCCGTTATTTCTGTAATAAATGCATTTTTAAAGCCTTGTAAATTGTGGTTTAATAGGGTTTATTACGCTTTCGCGAAATCGCACTAAAAAATCAAAAAAAACGCTCAAAAAAAGGAAATCCTTTAGGATTGAGAAAACTAAACCACTAGTTTAGCGGCTGGTACCAATCAAATTTTATAATTCTAAAACAAAAAACGAATGAAATTTACAAGCAATTACTGGCAGTTACAATGATAACAACTCTATCTCTTACTTCTTGTAGTAAAGAAGATATTGAATTAACAAACGAATCGCAAAATACAGAAGCGGCATTTACACTAGAACAAGTCCCTGAAACTAACATCATTTCATTTGATCTACCAGCAAGAGGTCGATCCCAAGGAGGCAATGCAACAATGTTATCTTTTGCATCTATCGAAGATTTTGTTGCTGCCGCAGAAGAACTTGAAGCCGCCATAGAAGCTCACGAAGATAATTTTGTGGCTCAATATGATCATCTTACAGATGACGAACTTGATGATATGGAAGATAACAATGAATTTAACTCAAAGCAACCTCTTCTGGATTTTGAACAATCAAGAAATTTTGCAAATTCATTGAGAAGCACGTATGATATACAGGTGCGACAATGGCTAGATAACGAAACCCTTGATATGGAAGTACATCCTTCAAATGATTTACTTTTTAACGATGAGGAAATGGCGTTATTAAATTCTGACCAAGAAGTAATGATTGACGGGAAAGTATTCTCTTTTGGCAAGCCATTAAACAATTATGAAATTATAGGTGATTTTGGAATTTCGTTACAGAAAATCAACAACGGAGAAGATGTTAGTAATGACCCTTATATAATTACAACGCCAAAATCAGCAAGCTCCTGTAGTGGTTGGAAAGCAGCCTCTGACCAAATTAACATAAGTTCGAATCGAAAAATTTTCAGGAAAGTAGAAATAAGAAGTTTACCTTAGTATACAAGAACTCAGGCGAGACAAGTTTCTTACAAAAAAAGAGGTCGTAGATGGAGAAAGTCTAGGACTAGATTAGGCGTAAATTTAACTTATGCCTTAAAAGGCTCGGCCTGTTTCGGTCCAAATGCAAAGCAAGGTTTTGGAGCAAAATCAAGAAAAAGAAGAAGAACCAGACAAAAGACAATAACAATATGGGGTTCTAGAACTCTTGAAGCAAGGAATGGTCAAAGTGTGTTTGGTGATTTTCATCATAATGGAAGTAACAGCTCAAAAGCTTTAACCTGGTAATGGAATGAATGTACTAAAATTAAATTTAAAGATGAGTGCAATTGCACTCATCTTTTTTACAAATATAATATCCGTAATTGCACAGGGCTCATCCGTAAAAAACAAATTTCCAGAATTCGCTAGCTACAAAACCTTTGGGTGGAATTTCTCTCCTGTGCTATATCGAGCCGCAAATTTTGATACAACCATAGGTACTATACAAATTGAAGGTAAAGCAACTCCATCTATAACCTTTGGCTTTACTAAGGTAATACACCCAGAAAGAGAGTTTAACTTTAGATACGGACTCTTATTCAATCTATTACCACTTGAGCACTATACTATAAACATTGGGGATGGTGAAGTACCCGGCTTTACTGGCGATGCTACCACCTTTAAAACTTATGGGACATTCTTATTTTCTATACCTCTACAAATAGAACTCAAAAAACAGCTAGAAAGAAATCTTTATTTCTCAATGATGGCAGGTGTTAATATCACGCTACTGCGACCAGGCTCTGTAACTAGTTCTAAAAGCTATTATATAGAAGAACTTGATCAAATAAGACAAGTATTTGCTCTTCAAGCGCTTACACGAGAGACCTCAATATACCCTAATCTTATATTAAGCCCGGGCCTATATTACCTTACAAATCGCATACTTATTCAAACATCTATAATATACCAGAAGGCAATACCCAACTATTTTACAGGAGAATACCTACAAGATAACTTAGAGATTTCAGAAAGAGCAGAAGGACAATATTCTCTAAGTGGAGATTATATAGGATTAAGTTTCAATTTTTTCTTTAAAAAAAAGGATGTCAAAAGTAAAAAGAAGCTTAAAGAAAAGGCTGTCAAGAATATTTATATTAATTAACTATTGCCCTTTTAGGCTTTAAGCAATTCATAATAGAAAGCTTTCGCGAAAGCGTACTCACACTACACACCTATCTGAGCAATGAGGTCTTCATCTTCGGTAAAGCCTAC
>JAHDEV010000156.1 GCA_020628615.1 Dokdonia sp. | reverse complement strand
AAATCTTTTAATCCATTTTCAGAAAAGAACTTCTCACCATTAAAAACAATGGTAAGACCCGGATTAAGGTATACATAGTTCTTTATAAGGCGCTCCACATACTCAGAGCGAAACTTAAAGTTCTTAAATATCTCACTATCTGGCACAAACGAAACCTTGGTCCCGCGCCTACGTGAAGTCTCATCTAGTAAATCTTGATTTGTAAGCTCTCCACGCTCAAACTCTGCACTTGCAGACTTACCATCTCTTGTAGATTCTACTCTAAAATAATTAGAAAGTGCATTTACCGCCTTTGTACCTACACCGTTGAGTCCTACAGATTTCTTAAATGCACGCGAGTCATACTTACCACCCGTGTTCATTTTTGAAACCACATCAACCACTTTTCCTAGCGGAATCCCACGGCCGTAATCGCGTACGATTACTTTTTCGCCTTGTATAGAAATCTCAATGGTCTTACCCGCACCCATTACAAATTCATCTATACAGTTATCCAGCACCTCTTTTACAAGGATATAGATACCATCATCTGCACTTGAGCCGTCGCCTAGTTTACCTATATACATCCCGGGACGCATACGGATATGCTCCTTCCAGTCGAGGGAGCGTATATTATCTTCGTTGTATTGTGTTTCTTGAGCCATAAAATGTCGTGGAGTCGCTAATATAAGGACTTGCGATGGGTTAAGTAAGCACAAAAAAAAGAAGTAATTAACAATTTTAAAATCTCTTTGTTGATTGCTATATTTTTTACGCTTTCGCGAAAAATCACACCCTTATCATCACAATAATTTACACTTATAAATGTGTGCTATATTGTATATTGTGGGTTTAAATATCACAATTTATGGCTGTATTAAAAGGTTTACAAGGAAGACTCGTACTTATTGCTATCGCTGGTGGCATCGCAGTATTATTATTTTTTTTATTTAAGACCAACACAGCTTCTACACCAGAAGTAATGACTGGAAATACATTATTACAAAAAATAATGAGCTCCAGTGGCGGAAAGGAAAATTACGAGAGCATAAAATCACTCTCTTTTGAGAAAGCATTCAAACTTTATGATAAAGATAGCATTACCGAAATAGACCGTCTCGAAAAACATACCTATGATTTTACAAATGGAGCGATGAGATCAATCACCTGGAAAGATAGTCTACACACCTATAAACTCATACAAAAGGATACTGCTATAGTACAGTTTAAAGATGGAATACGTGATACATCTATAAGTAAGACTACTCTACAAAACAAACTATACGCCGCGACTTTTGTGCTAGGCCTCCCTTACACGCTTGACACAGGTAGCTCGGTAAAAACATACTTAGGTATTACAGATTTTCAAGGTACACCAGCACACGAGCTTAAAGTGACTTTTCAAGATGGTACAGACACTTGGTATCTTTATTATGATGAGTCTACATTAGACTGGCTAGGGTACTGGGTACAAACTTCAGATCATTATAGCCTGGTTATTAATGAGGAAATGATTAACGAAAAAGGGTTTACGCTTTCGCGAAAGCGTAAAAGCTACCGCACAGACGCACAAAAAAATCGACTCTACTTGAGAGCCGATTATGAATATTCCAACTATTTAATACAATGATCAACTCACACTTTCTAGTTTTAAAAACTGTGTAGGTGTAAGGTCACAAAACCTTTTAAAAGACTTATTAAAAGTCACCTTATTATTATAACCCACCTCGTAAGCAATGTCTATGATATTGAGGTTTTCTGGGTTGTTTTTTAATCGCTCCATTGCTTCTTCTACTCGATACTTATTAATAAGCTCAAAAAAGTTGAGCCCAAAGTGTTCGTTTATAACCTGGGATGCATTGTGACGGGTAGTTCCTAAACGCTCTGCTACATACTCCAGTTTAAGAGTACTTTCTCTGTACAGTTTATCTTCTTCTAGTAACTTGACAAGTTGCTCTTTAAGCTCTGTAGAGAAGCTTGGAGTAAGACCAGAGTTTTGATATTTGGTAGCTGCCTTTTTGACTTTTTTGACACTACCTATGAGTGCTAGTGGATTTGAGTACGCGACATAACCTACATATAAAACAAGACTTGTCATTGCCAAAAGCTGAATGTGCAATAGACTACTACCAAAACTATATTGCACTATAATAAAAGCATACAGTGCATAAAATACAGCATAGACGCTATGTACGATAACGATATTACGACGTAACCTCAATTGCTTAAGATCTGTTGTTTTTTCCTTTTTACTATCTAGATATAATTTGATAGTAAAGAAACCGTAAACTACTAGTGATGTAAATTTGAGTACGGTTGCTGGTACTAGATATGGTAATGTAGAGTAAGACCCTTCCCCTAGCATAACTTCTAATTTACCCTCTGCAGACATTGCAAAGACTGGTATGAGTAATATTAAAAATATAACCGTAGGGATTAAATGGAGCGCATCCTTCTTCTTAAATTCATAATTTTTGGTAATTCGCTTAAAATAAAAATAAAGAACAGGACCATATAAAAATGAAAATGGCGCAGACATAGATAATGTGTGCGGCTCGTAGTACACATAGTTTGATAAATACAGTGCTACGTGTATTAAGAAAAATGAGTGCATAAACACAAAAAGACTTATGAGCCCGTTTGCAACCTTATCTTGTTTCTTTCTAGCATTTAATATAAGTGCAATAAATATCCCTATTAAACCTACATATAGATAAAAGAAGGTACCCATATTAAATTTAACTAGGTATTTATCTTTTAGAGCAATAAAACCTTCATTGCGCTTTAAACTCTCATAAGAACTATTTTCTAAGATTGAAAAATCACCAGTTTCAAGTATGTAAGCATCTAGCGCTGCTACGGCCTTATCTGTATCACCTTTTTTGGTAAATGCAATAGCCTGGCGTTCTAAAGCACTGGCTGCGTCTATATAAAGACCTTCTTGAGTTTGTAGTATAGGATTTTCACCTGGATCTAATGTAGGATTTGAAAAAGCGACTAGCGGGATGCTAAGTAAAACAAGCAATGCAATGAGTGATGATTTCATAAGTGTTCGTTTGGTTGATGTCTGTAAGGTACAAAAACATCGTATAAACCATTGATTATAAGTACACCCCGATAAACGTTTACTTTTGTAATTGGGTTTAAAAATAAATAGAAATAACACCCTAAAAACCATAAAGAACTGAATTACAATGATTAATGTAGTAAATTTTTATCGGTTGAACAAAAATTTTAAGTAAATGTTCTTCGGAAAAAAAATGTGTTATTTTTAATAAAGAAATGTACTACAAATAAAAAAGCCCCCTATCGGGAGCTTTTTAAATAACTTATTTTACTTCAAAAAGTCTTATAAAACCTTTGCTTCTATAATTTCTATAGCAGATTTTACGGTTTCCATCTTCTCTATCTCATCGTCCTCTATGGTAATATCAAAATGATCTTCTACATCTAATACAATGTCTACCAGGTTTGCAGAATTTATATTAAGCTCTTGAGTAAGATGACTGGTAGGTTTAATATCATCTACAGAAACATCTTCTGGAAGATAGATTTTAATAATGCTTTTTAACTCGTCGTAATGCTTTGTGTTCATATCTTTAAATGTGTGATGAGATTTTTACTCATCAGGTTACTATCATAATTTATATTAGGCTGTAAATTTTTTAAATATCATACAGCAATTTACATCTCCAAAGCCAAAACTAGCCTTAGCCGCTATAGAAATTGTTTTATTTATAGTATGACTAGGCACACAGCTATCATCTATTGTACCCTTTATGTCTGGGTGTAAATTACCTGTATTTATATTACCAAAGACCTTATCATTCTTGAGTTCTAATATGGTTGCCACAGTTTCAATGCTACCAGCGGCAGCAAGGCAATGACCAGTCATACTCTTGAGAGAATTAATATAAGGAAAATCTTTGCCCTTTAACTCTAACGCTTCACTCCAATTTTTTATCTCTGTGGGGCACATACCTGTAGATGTAAGGTGACCATTTATGGTATCTATATCTTCACTCTGGATACCACTATTTTTTACAGCGCTGCGTATGCAATGTTGTACCGCTTCACTGTTAGGCGCTGTCATTGTGCCTCCCATACGCTGTCCTCCACTATTTATGGCTCCTCCTAATACTTCTGCATAGATATGAGCTCCCCGTGATAGTGCACTCTCTAGAGATTCTAATACAAGAGCTCCTGCCCCACTGCCTGGCACAAAACCATTTGCATCTTCTTGCATAGGCCTACTGCCAGCTTCTGGATAGTCATTATATTTTTTGGTAAGTACACGCATTGCATCAAAACCACCCCATATGTAAGGACCACTGTCATTACAACTACCTACAAGCATACGTACCGCATCACCATTTCGCACACGCTCATATCCCATTAAAACGCTTTCGAGTCCCGTGGTACAAGCACTACTATTTGTAGTAACTTGATTACCACAACCTATGTAACCGCCTAAGTAGGCGCTTATGCCACTTGCCAT
>JAHDEV010000155.1 GCA_020628615.1 Dokdonia sp. | reverse complement strand
AATTTACAACTGCAAGGTCGCCTCTTCATCCATAAACCAGTGCAGCTCTCCAGATTGTGGTGAGACTAGGCTTGCGGGATAGTCAAGAAAGTTATCTTCTTTGTTAATTATGGTCTTAACCTTTTCTTGTTTTGAAGCGCCTGTAACAAGAAATGCAACGGCTTTTGCATTATTTATAATATCACCAGTGATACTCACTCGCTGCTGTCCAGATTCTGGGTGTGTGGCTACCTCACACCAGTTTTGTGAGTCCCAAAGATCTATCTCGTGTGGAAATATAGACGCCGTGTGACCATCATCCCCCATCCCTAAAATCACGAGGTCAAATTGTGGTACCTCATTTTCAGACCCTAGTGTTTGTTCTAGCTCTTTTGAGTAGCGTACCGCCTCTGCCTCTGGAATATTTTCTCCCAGTATGCGGTGTATGTTTGCCTCTGGTAGTTCGATTTTAGAAAACAAGTGATCTACCGTCATTTTGTAATTACTCTGGTCATCTGTAGGAAGCACGCAACGCTCATCACCCCAGTAAAAGTGGAATTTTGACCAGTCTGTTTCCTTATAATTAGCCGCGAGGTAATCAAAAACTATTTTTGGGGTACTTCCTCCAGAAAGGGCTACTGTAATAGACTTTTTATCACTTGCAAGGTCCATTAGAAATTTTGCAAAATCTTGAGCAACGTCGCTTTTAGTTTTTGATATATGTAGTTTCATCGTGTTTCTTTAGTTATTCTATAACGCAATATCCAGCATCGTCTGCGAGGTTCTCACAAGGGTTACGCCACATACTCTTTCCTTCTATAAGCTCATCTGCGTGTTGTGGTCCCCACACACCAGCAGAGTATCCATAAATCTTTGCATCACCTTTTTTCCAGTGATCTAAGATAGGGTCTGTAAATCTCCAGGCTGCCTCTACCTCATCTGCACGGGCATACAAGGTTGCATCACCTTGCATTGCGTCTAGTAATAAACGCTCATAAGCCTCCATAATATGTGACTCGTCACCTAGGCTTTCATAATAAAAGTCTAGATTACCACGCTCTACTGCAAATCCTTGACCTGGTACTTTTACACCAAATTTTACTAAGATTCCCTCATCTGGTTGTATGCGTATAATGAGTTTATTATCCTTGTTCATATCAGAATTTTTGAAAATCTGATGATGTGGAGACTTAAAGTGTATCACCACTTCTGTAACCTTAGTAGGCATACGCTTTGCAGTGCGTACATAAAATGGCACATCTGCCCATCTCCAGTTATCTACATAAAACTTGACAGCTGCATAGGTCTCTGTAGTACTATCTGGATCTACATCTACCTCTTCTCTGTATCCTTTTACTTTCTCTCCTTCTATCTCTGAGGCTAGATATTGACCGCGTATGGTGTTTTTTTCTAGCACCTTTGGGTCTGTCATTAATCGTAGAGACTTAAGGGCTTTCATCTTTTCATTACGTATCTCCTCAGGATTTGCACTGAGCGGTGGCTCCATTACTATAAGGGCCACAAGCTGCAATAAGTGACTCTGAAACATATCTCTAAGAGCTCCGGACTTGTCATAATAACCACCTCTAGACTCTACGCCTCCACTCTCTGCATTTGTAATCTCTACGTGGTGTATGTAATCACGGTTCCATAAAGGTTCAAAAATACTGTTTGCAAATCGTGTGACGAGTATATTTTGAACAGTCTCTTTACCTAGGTAATGATCTATTCTATAAATCTGTGATTCTTTAAAATATCTGTGTAATCCCTCGTTAAGTGACTTTGCAGTCTCTAGACTGTAACCAAAGGGCTTCTCTACAATAAGGCGTTTCCACCCTAGGCGCTCATCATTAAGACCCTTTGCTGTTAGATTTTTTGCAATGGCCTCAAATAAACTAGGCGGTGTAGATAGATAAAATATGATGTTATTATCACATTGATAGGTCGTATTAAGATCTTGAATACGCTCGTTAAGCTCTCTATAATCTACATCATACTTTTTATGAAGATCCTCATAAAACAGCTTTTCTGAAAATGCAGCTATAAACTCCTCGCTGTCATCAAGATACTTACTCTCTAAGGCTACACGTTTTCTAAACTCCTCATCTGTCATAAAGCTACGTGCCACCCCTAGCACAGCAAAGTGCTCTGGTAAATGCTTGTCTTTATAAAGCTTATATAATGCAGGAACTAATTTACGGGCAGTGAGGTCTCCCGATGCGCCAAAAATGACTAATAATTGATTCTCTGTCTTGCGCATAATGAGCTAGTTTAATTTAAGGTCAAAAGTATTGAAACTTTACACCATTCCCAACGGACTTTGACACCACTTACCCACAAAAAACCAATATTTTTCCACTATTTTTGATGTGCGATGCGTGGTGTATTGTAACAGACAAAATTTCGGCTACAAAGCGGTGTTGTTTTGTAGTAAAAGAAAGATCAATTATGGAAAATACTTATGATTTTGGCTTAGTAGGACTAGGCGTTATGGGACGTAACTTTATACTTAACGTTGCAGATAATGGTTTTACAGCAATGGGTAATGATCTTGATCCAGAAAAGGTACAAGCACTCATAGATGAAGGCGGCAATGTAGATAAAGTAAATGCGACTGTAGAGGTTTCCGCTTTCGCGAAAGCGCTCTCATCACCACGTAAAATTATGTTACTAGTACCTGCCGGAAAAGTGGTAGACATCGTGATAGAAAGCCTCTTACCACACTTAGACAAAGGCGATATTATTATAGACGGAGGAAACTCCTTCTTTACCGATACAGACCGAAGAGAAGCCTACCTTGCCGAAAAGGGAATACACTTTTTTGGCGCGGGCGTTTCTGGTGGTGCAAAAGGAGCTCGCAAAGGCCCAAGCATAATGCCTGGAGGATCAAAACCTGGTTATGCTGCCGTACAGCCTATTTTTGAAGCAGTCTCTGCCAAATATAATGGGGAACCTTGTGTGGCATACCTAGGACCAAAATCTGCCGGAAACTATGTAAAAATGGTACATAACGGTATTGAGTACGGACTTATGCAACTCACATCTGAAATGTATGACGTGCTTAAAAAGGCTGGAAAACTAAGTAATCAAGAACTACACGAGACATACAAGTGTTGGAATGAGGGAAGACTACAGTCTTTTCTTGTTGAAATAACCTCAGAAATTTTTGCCGAAAAAGACACCCTCACAGATGGCGACCTAGTAGATCAAATACTAGATAAAGCAAAGCAAAAAGGAACTGGCAAATGGACCTCGCAAAACGCAATGGATCTAGGTATACCCGTACCCTCTATAGATATTGCTGTAAGTATGCGTGAGATTTCTGCACTTAAAGATGAGCGCACCGTTGCAGACTCGCTTTATGACCGCCCAGAGGTTGCTACAATGGCAAAAGAAAAACTTACAAACCTTACAGAAAAAGCACTTTACTTCTCTTATATCATCACCTACGCACAAGGATTACACCAGCTAGCCGATGCTTCTAAGGAGTATGGTTATGACTTAGATATCGCGGTTATTGCAAAGATATGGCGTGCAGGATGTATCATAAGAGCAAAGCTACTGGCAGATATTACTGATGCCTTTACAGAAGATAGCGAGCTACCTAACTTGTTACTATCACCATCATTTATTCCAAAAATTCAAGAAACCGTAGATGCGGCAAGAGAGCTTGTAGCCTTTGGTGCAGTAAATGGAATACCATTGCCTGGTTTATCTAACTCGCTTACGTATTTTGACGCATATACCTCAACACGACTACCACTTAATGTAATACAGGCGCAACGTGATTATTTTGGATCACACACCTATGAGCGACTAGACCGTGAGGGTATTTTTCACACAGAGTGGGAGAAATAAACTAGTGACTTTTTAAAAACTCACCTCTTGCAGCGACTGCCTCGTTTGTGTAGTCGCTAAAGACACCATCTACACCAGCTTCAAAAAAGTGTAGATACTCATCTATATGATTAGTACCTGTCACCCACTTGGTATCTTCATTTCTAAAGGTGTAAGGATGCACCTCAAGATTGTGGCTATGAGCGAGCGCAACAAAGTCTGTTGCAGGGGTTAACACACCCTCTGAGGTTACAGAGATAATAAAAGGCTTCCAAGGGCCTACAGCATCTGCATAGGTTGCCATAAATTCCATTCCTTCTTTTGTTGTAAAAAACTGGTATGAGCGCTTGTCCTTATTTTTTATAAAATCATACGGTTGCCCCTCTGGATCATGGCTGCCATATTCTTTTGTAAATAGTAAAGTGCCATCACTTGCTATGCCTGCGGCGCCTAATAGTTGTATGAGTTTTACATCGCTTTTTGAACGCAAGTATTGCAAGGTTGCAACCTCAAAACATTGTACATAGATAGAGGACTCTTTGCTGTTATAACCTGCCTCATTAATCATTTTTAAGAAATGATCTTCCATAGGTAAGCCTAGCTCATTATGATAGGTGGGATGTTTCAGTTCTGGGTAAATACCCACGGGGTTTCCGGCTGTGGTTTTTTGCGCTTTCGCGAAAGCGAGAATCTCCTCAAAGGTAGGTATCTCAAAG
>JAHDEV010000154.1:1365-4595 GCA_020628615.1 Dokdonia sp. | reverse complement strand
GCTTTCATCCAGCAGGTTTGACCCTCTCCGGTAGCAACCGCTCGGTCTATCGCCTCTTTTATTTCTGGGCCATTATCGCACACAAAGTGTATACGCCCCGTTGCTTTTTTTGTAAACGTAGCATTATTATTTGCCACAAGCATCGATATTTTTTTTCCGCTCTTTTGTATGTGTGCAATAACAAGTGCTCCTGTAGCAAGCTCTGCAGCCATACCCTGTACTGCCCAAAACATACTATTAAAAGGATTTTGATTAATCCAGCGATGTTTTACTGTGGTTGTACAAGACTCTGGTGATAATGACTTAACACGCACTCCCGTAAGCCACGCAGAGGGTAGCTTAAACATTGTGAACGTATTGAATTTACTAGGTGTAGGAAAGGACATATCTATTGCTTTTAGACAAAAGTAACAATATTTATTAATACTATGCGTGCATATTAATATCTTAAATAAATGTTAATATTTAGTACTATGCGTAACAAAGTACCTTTTTTTAGACATATATTTGCATAAGACATTAATAGACTATGGAAACTAGCATACCCACACATCACAAAAATGTAGGAACATTAATACACCTTTCTACCTTCTGTAAATACCTTTTTCCTTTTGGAAATTTTATTGCGCCGCTCATTTTATGGAGCGCTCAAAAGCGCAACTCTTTATTTATAGACAAGCACGGTAGAGATGCCATAAACTTTCAGCTCAGTATACTTTTATATTTTATTGCGCTGGCGGTAATAAGCATTCCGTTCTTTATTTATTTTATAGTAAGTGCTGGTGAGGGAAGCGCTAGCTTGCTTAACAATGGATACATAAATGACCCTAGTGACTTTGCAGATCTAGGTGGTTTTCTCATCACTGCCATTGTGGTAGGTGTGCTGGCTATAGGATTATTTCTTATAGAGATTATCACAGTAATTTCGGCAGCAGTGCAGGCATCACAAGGAGGCATTTACAAGTTTCCGCTTCTTATAAATTTTATTAAAGCTTCTGCCGTAGCAGAAACCCCAGATACTCAAGAGGACTCATCAACTCAAGAGCAACCTACTATGTAATGTAGTGGTATGACTATGTACGCTTTCGCGAAAGCGTAACAACAATTAATCAATCACCTGACCCAAATCAGGACCAAAACGAACAGTTTAATGTATTTAAAAATGGAAATCTATGAAGATTGAAAACACCAAAGCGCAAATGCGAAAAGGCGTGCTAGAATACTGTATCCTCTCTGTATTAAGAGACGAAGATGCATATGTAGCAGAGATCTTAGGCACGCTTAAAGACGCCAAGTTGCTGGTGGTAGAGGGTACAATTTACCCGCTTCTCACTAGACTTAAAAACGCTGGTTTACTCAACTATCGCTGGGAAGAATCTACCAGTGGTCCACCACGTAAATATTATGGACTTACCGAAACGGGTAAGATATTTTTAAAAGAACTCTCAACCACTTGGGATGAGTTACAGACAGCAGTAGCCGTAGTTACATCCACTAAAACCACAAAAAAATGAACAAGACAGTTAATATAAATTTAGCAGGAGTATTTTTTCATATAGATGAGGATGCTTACGGTAAATTACAGAGATATCTCGCTGCCATCAAACGTTCTTTTGAAGGTATGCAAGGTGAAGATGAAATTATAGCAGATATAGAAGCTCGTATCTCTGAGCTATTTTCTGAGCGCATTAAAGACGAGCGCCAGGTAATAGGCTCACAAGAACTAGACGAGGTGATTGCTGTAATGGGACAACCAGAAGACTATATGGTAGATGACGATATTTTTGAAGATGAGCCTGCAGCTAGCAGCAACTCCTCAAAAAAGTCAAAACAAGCACCACGTATCGCACAACGCCGTTTTTACAGAGATACAGATAATGCTTACATAGGCGGTGTATCTAGCGGTATGGGACACTATCTAGGTATTGATCCTTTATGGGTACGTATAGGCTGGGTATTACTTATAGCGCTTACTTGGTTTACACTAGGAGGTACTGCACTTATCTATCTTGCTCTATGGGTTTTTGTACCAGAAGCACAAACCACGGCAGATAAACTCGCAATGCGGGGAAAGGCAGTTAACATTGACAATATCACAGAAAAAGTAAAAGAAGGATTTGAAAATGTGGCTGACACCGTAAAGAGTGTAGATTATGATAAGTATGGTAATAAAGTAAAAACAGGAGCTCAAGGTTTTTTCGGGACCATTGGTAAGATTATTATGTTTTTCTTTAAAGTCCTTGCAAAGATTATAGGGGTACTCCTTATTATAACGGGAGCTACCGTAGTTATCTCTTTACTTATCACCTTCTTAACAGGTGGTGTAGTAGATATTTTTACTCCTAATCTAGCCGATTTACCGTGGGTAAATAATGAGACAGGACTGCCTATCTGGCTTGTACTTCTTCTCACGTTATTTGCAGTTGGGATACCTTTCTTCTTCCTGTTTTATTTAGGACTTAAGATTGTTTCTTCTAACCTAAAATCTATGCCGGTAAGTGCAAAGCTTAGCCTCTTTGGCCTATGGCTAGTATCTGCGATTGTAATAGGCGTATTTTCTGTAAAAGAAGCTATTAAGTATTCTAACACAGAAACTGGTAAAGTAGTAGAGCGCACAGAGCTTGCTATAACGGCAAGTGACACGCTGCGCATACAGATGCGAGAGAGTGATCGTTATGAGATTCCTTTTGGGCGATCTACTGGGTTTATGAGAACAATTAAGAGTGATACAGAAAATGTGACTATAGAGCGTGACGTACGTCTTATTGTGAGAAGTACTAAAGATAGTAATGGCTACATCCAGATAGAAAAACGAGCAGATAACTTCACGTATGAAGGTGCACGTGAGCTAGCCTCATCTATACAGTATGATTTTAAACTAGAAGACGGTGTTTTATCACTAGATGGTTTTCTTACCTCACCTACTCAAAAATCATATGGCCACTGGAATGATCGCGAGGTACAAGTGATTGTATACCTTCCAGAAGGAACTACCCTCATTGCCGATGATAATACGTACTCATACCACCGCAATGATAGTAGGTACCGTGACATACTAGATAATGGAACAGAAGAGCAATACCTTACCGTAGGTAATGGCAAGCTTATTTGTGACGGCTGTCCAGAAGATCGCAGTTATGATTACAATGATGATGATAACTCTTGGGAGCAATCTGGTAATGATTCTTGGGAAGAACGCAGTTATGAAGAAGGAGAAAATGCTCCAGAAT
>JAHDEV010000154.1:0-1265 GCA_020628615.1 Dokdonia sp. | reverse complement strand
ACTATGAAAAACCCAACCAATCTTCTTTGGATCCTGTTGCTGCTCCCCTTGATCGGAGTGGCGCAGGTGTCTAAGGATAGCAAACTTTATAAAGAAATTCTTGCTATAGACACTGCTCTTTTTGGCTCGTATAATAATTGTGACCTCGCAACTCACGAAGCTCTCATCTCAGAAGATCTTGAGTTTTATCACGACAAGGGTGGACTTTCTACTAGCAAAACAGAGTATATGAAGGCGCTCAAGGAGAATATTTGTAATAAAGTACAGAGAACACTTACTCCAGGCACCTTTGAGGTACACGAGATAGCAGGTTTTGGCGCTGTATCATTAGGAAAACATAGTTTTCACAACCTAGTAGAAGACAGCCACTCAGAACCATCTAAGTTTATTACCATATTAAAAGACACCCCAAAAGGCTGGAAAATCACACGGGTGATAAGCTTGCACTAGCAATCTATACAACTCAGTCATAAATTATTACAGTTGGGTAGGTTACGCTTTCGCGAAAGCGGACTTATCTACATCTTTACATCATCAATCAAAAACAATCAATCAAACAAAAACGAACCAATCACCAAAAAACCAATCATTATGACAACGCTCATCAAAACAATTTTAGGAATCCTTACTGCTTTACTCGTCACCTCTTGTCAGTTTGACATTAATCTAGGGCAAATAAGCGGAAACGGAAATGTAGTTACAGAAGATCTGAACATCACAGAAGACTTTGACGAAGTAGTCGCTGGAAATGGCTGGGAAGTATTTTTAGAAAAAGGAAGCACAAACGGCGTAATACTTGAAGCAGACCAAAACCTAGTAGACGCTGCCGAAATTTATGTAAAAGACGGGAAGCTTAAAATATACTGCGAGGACAATATCAAAAGTGCTACCTCAAAAAAGGTGTTTGTAACCTACTCAGAAAATCTTACTGATGTGAGCGTAAATAGTGGTGCAAGTCTCACTACAAAAGAAACACTTACTGGAGATGATATTGAATTTGACGCATCTTCTGGAGGGACAATGCGCGTACAAGTTTCTGCAAAAAATGTAGAGACAGATGTAAGTAGCGGTGGCGTGGCACGTATCTCTGGTAGTGCAGAGCGACTAGATGCTTCGGTTTCTAGTGGTGGTGTAGCAAGAATAAGCCAACTCAAATCTGTGAGTGCAAAGGCAGATGCTTCATCTGGAGGCGTGATGGACGTTTATGCTTCTCAAGATCTTAAGGCAGAGGCCTCTTCTGGAGGAATTATAAATTACTACGGTAG
>JAHDEV010000153.1 GCA_020628615.1 Dokdonia sp. | reverse complement strand
TTTAAGATATGGAGGTGTAACCATTGATTTATTTTTCACACCTCAATATACTAACTTAACGGCAGTTTGGATTTTAAACCAACTGGTAATTTGGTGAAAAGGTTAATCACTTATTATTTTAAAACAAGGTGATTTGAGAGATGCTTGCAACTCACAAACCATGCTCCATAGCCCCGATAGCAATGAAAATCCCGCAACCTAGCGATAGCAAGGTGAGGAATTGTAATGAATAGCGGGAAGAGGCAGCTGCTTACTACAACTACTGCAGCGCTCCTAGCATAACAATACCGAGTTAAAGCTAGATTACTTTATAGATACTCCTTGCTTGTTTTTCTTTATTTTTGTCGCTTCTTAAAGAACACAATATGTCTCAGAATCCACAACGATATACAATTACAGCGGCACTGCCGTATACTAACGGACCTATACACATAGGCCACCTTGCAGGAGTGTATGTTCCGGCAGATATTTATGCGCGTTACCAGCGTATGCAAGGAGCAGATGTTGCTTTTATATGTGGAAGTGATGAGCACGGTGTGCCTATCACAATCAAAGCAAAAAAAGAGGGCGTTACCCCTCAAGATGTGGTAGATAAGTACAATGCGATAATCAAAAAATCTTTTGAAGATTTTGGGATCACCTTTGATAACTACTCACGTACCTCTGCAAAAATTCACCACGATACAGCGTCTGAGTTTTTTAAGAATATGTACGACCAAGGTAAGTTTATAGAAGAAACAAACGAGCAGCTGTATGATGCAGAGGCAAACCAGTTTCTTGCAGACCGTTTTGTGACGGGAACTTGCCCTAAGTGTGGTTTTGAAGAAGCCTATGGAGATCAGTGTGAGAGCTGTGGTACGTCGCACAACGCAACAGATCTTATCAACCCAAAGAGTGCCATAACAGGAGCTGTACCTACACTTAAGGAAACAAAACACTGGTTTTTACCACTTGATCAATACAATGACTTCTTTAAGGAGTGGATCATAAAAGGACATAAAAAAGACTGGAAAACTAATGTGTACGGGCAGTGCAAATCTTGGATAGATGATGGACTACGTCCACGTGCCGTAACTCGTGATCTAGACTGGGGAATCCCAGTACCGGTAGAGGGAGCAGATGGAAAGGTGTTGTACGTTTGGTTTGATGCGCCTATAGGTTATATCTCTTCTACAAAGGAGTGGGCAGCACGTGAAGGCAAAGACTGGGAGCCGTACTGGAAAGATGAAAACACAAAATTACTTCACTTCATAGGGAAGGATAATATCGTTTTTCACTGTTTGATTTTCCCTGCGATGCTCAAAGGTCACGGCGAGTATATTTTACCAGATAACGTGCCTGCAAATGAGTTCTTGAATCTTGAAGGGCGCAAGCTTTCTACTTCAAAAAACTGGGCAGTATGGTTACACGAGTATCTTGAAGAATTTCCAGATCAGCAGGATGTGTTGCGCTATGTACTTACTGCAAATGCACCAGAATCTAAGGACAACGACTTTACTTGGAAGGATTTCCAAACTAGAAATAATAGCGAACTTGTAGCAATTTTCGGAAACTTCATTAACAGAGTTACCGTACTTACGCACAAATATTATGATGGCGCGATACCAGAGCCGGGTGCGTTTAATGCGTTAGATACAGAAGTGCTAGATGCTATAAAAGCATACCCTGCAGTGATAGGTAGCAGTATAGAAAAATACCGCTTTCGCGAAAGCCAAACAGAATTTATGAACCTCGCTCGTCTAGGAAACAAATACCTAGCAGACGAAGAGCCGTGGAAGACAATCAAAACAGATGAAGAGCGCACTAAAACTGTAATGTATGTAGCCTTACAAATTGCAGCTGCACTTTCTGTTTTGAGCGAGCCATTACTACCTCATACAAGCGGAAAACTGAAAGATATTCTCAATGTGAGTCCAAGTGCAGATGAGAACGCATTACAATGGAGTGATATATCATCTAAGGAGGTCTTACTTCCAGCTGGTCACACCATTAATAAATCTCAATTACTCTTCTCAAAAATAGAAGACAGTCAGATACAAGTACAGCTAGATAAGCTAGAAGCAAGCAAAGCAGCAAATGAAGCAGAAGCCGCTGCCGAAAACGCAGTCGTAGAGCCACAAAAGGACACGATTACCTTTGACGATTTTACAAAACTCGATATGCGAGTAGGTACCATTATCGAAGCAGAAAAGATGAAGAAAACGAAGAAGCTCCTCATCTTAAAAGTAGATACAGGTATTGATGTACGTACCATCGTTTCTGGTATCGCAGAGAGCTTTACTCCAGAAGAAGTAATAGGAAAACAAGTAACGGTACTTGTAAACCTAGCTCCTAGAGCACTACGTGGTGTAGAGAGTGAAGGAATGATCTTAATGACAGAGGATGCTAGTGGGAAATTGGTTTTTGTAAACCCTGATACGGATGGGGTGAGTAATGGGAATATGATAAGTTAGATATTTATAAAAATATGTATTACCGAAGAAAAGTTATATTGTCTTTATTAGGGGTTTTTGGGGATGAATTAGAAAAAATTCAAGTCCAAAAGTTACTTTTTCTTTTTAGTAGATACAAAACGAGAAAAACTTTTGATTTTGTGCCATATAAATTTGGATGTTTCTCATTTCAAGCTAATCAAGACTTAAAAACTTTATGCAAATATGGAATCACGGAAGAGAGTTATACAAGTTGGAAAAAGATTGACGAAACAAATTATTTAAAACAACTAGATAAAAAAGACCAAAAAATTATTTCAGATTTCAAAATTATTTACAACGGAAAAAGTAGCGAAGATCTAATACATTTAACCTATGCACGATACCCCTATTATACTATTAATAGCACTGTAGCTTCAAAATATTTGACGCCCAAGGCATTGTTGGAAGTTGATGAATACAGATCTAAAGAGGATAGTATTACACTATTTACTATTGGATATGAAGGTATTTCTTTGGAACACTATTTAAATAGATTAATAAAGAATAATGTGAAAGTTCTATGTGACGTCAGAAGGAATGCAATGAGTATGAAGTACGGCTTTAGTAAAAGTCAACTCAAAAATGCTTGTGAAGGTGTTGGGATTGAATATTTACATATACCAGAGGTTGGAATAGAATCTGATAAAAGAACAGAACTAAAAAATCAATCCGATTACGACTCTCTTTTTGAAGATTATAAATTAAATAACTTATCCAATACAACTGCTTATCAGGAAAAAATTTTGAGTTTGCTAATTGATAACCATAGAATTGCATTAACTTGCTTTGAAGCAGAGCCTTGTCAATGCCATCGAACTCATTTAGCCGAGGCGATAACAAAGCTCGATAGATTTGACTACGTACTTGAGCATTTGTAAATATGGCTAAAAAGAAAATTTTAATAACTGTAACAACATATCCTTTACCATCTAGAAGTTACGATGAGCTAGTCTGTACAGCTGGATTTTTAGAAGATGGAACTTGGATTAGAATCTACCCAGTACCTTTAAGTTTTTTGAATCAAGTAAAATCAAATGTAGGTTTTGGTAAGTATACTTGGATAACTCTTGACGTAAAAGAAAGGACTGATGACTTTAGACCTGAGAGCTACTCACCATTAAATTATGAAGTCCAAATAGGAGAGAAGCTTAATACTGAGAATTTTTGGGCTGCTAGGAAAGAATTTTGTTTAAAAAATGTTTATACAAATAAGAGCCAACTTTTATCTCATTGTAAGTCACCAGGAAATGTTTCGTTAGCAACTTTTAAACCTTCAAAGATAATAGACTTCCACATAGAAGAAGATGATGAGGACTGGAAAGATGAATGGGTTGCACTTCGCAAACAAACTGATTTGTTTATGGAGATTGATTCTGAACCTGAAAAACTTATACCTAAAGTCCCCTTCAAATTTTATTATGTTTTTGAAGATGATGAAGGAGTATCTAGCCGCTTAATGATTGAAGATTGGGAAATATTTGAATTGTATAAAAATTGTCTAAAACGTAACGCTAACGATAAGATTAAAGCGATTGAGCAAGTGAGGCAAAAGTATTTTGATGTTTTCACTAAAAAAAATGAAATTTATTTTTTTCTAGGTACAACGATGCAGTGGCATAGAAGAAGAGCACCAAACCCTTTTGTGATAATTGGAGTCTTTTACCCTAAAATTAAAACGCAATTCACTTTAGATCTTTAATGAAAGTTGAAAATTACATCGTTAGTAGTTCTAAGATATTAAGTAAATCTGTAAAAGCAACTTTACAACTTCTTTCTGAAGACTGCACACTCCCATTTATAGCGCGCTATCGCAAGGAAGCGACGGGTGGGCTAGATGAGGTGGAGATTGGGAAAATTATCGAGCTTAAAGAGCAGTTTGAAACCCTAGAAAAACGTAAAAAATCAATTCTTAAATCACTAGAAGAGCAAGACGTTCTTACTAGCGAACTCAAAGATAAGATTGAAAAAACGCAAGATCTTACTACGCTAGAAGACTTGTATTTACCGTACAAGAAAAAGCGTAAAACGAAGGCTGAGACAGCACGTGTAAATGGACTAGAACCACTTGCCAAAATCATTATGTCTCAAAATGCGCAAGACCCAGAAGGACTAGCGCATCGATATACTAATAAGGAGGTTCCAG
>JAHDEV010000012.1:23415-36698 GCA_020628615.1 Dokdonia sp. | reverse complement strand
TCACGCAGGTAATTATTATTATCGTTTACGGCTTGATACATTATGATATTATAGAGTTTCCGTACTTGTGGCTTAATGTAGTAGGCTGTGGTCTTGTGATGGGACTAGCAATGTTGCTACAGGCAAGTTTTGGAAGTTCTAATAAGGACTATGTGTAATTTTCTTTTTTGACCGCTTTCGCGAAAGCAAAATACTCCTATAAATAACAACCACTATGACAAACTGGGCAATACTAGGCTGCGGAAAGATAGCTGGCAAATTTGCAAATGACCTCCTCCTCACCGAGGGTGCAAACTTATATGCCGTAGCGAGTCGTGATAAAGAAAAGGCTGTAAACTTTGGTAACACCTACAATGCCATAAAGTCTTATGGTAGTTATGAAGAGATGGCGCAAGATCCAGATATAGACATTGTTTATATCGCTACGCCACATATGTTTCATAAGGAAAATACCCTCCTGTGCTTATCAAATAACAAGGCTGTGCTCTGCGAGAAAGCTTTTGCTATGAATCTTAATGAGGTTGAGGAGATGATCGCTTTCGCGAAAGCGAAAAAAATATTCCTAATGGAAGCATTATGGACACACTTTTTACCACATTATAAGTTTGTACTAGACAAAGTAGCTAGTGGTACCTTAGGAGAGATACAATCACTTAAGGCAGATTTTGGTTTTAATAGTCCGTTTGACACGACATCTAGGCTTTACAATAAATCACTTGGTGGCGGTAGTTTACTAGACGTAGGTATCTATCCTGTTTTTGCAGCGCTCTCTTTACTTGGTTATCCAGAAGATATAAATGCTAAGGCTACTCTAGGCCCTACTGGTGTTGATCATAACTGTACTATTAAACTGCGTTACCCTACTGGTGTGGAGGCACAACTATTTTCGGCGATAGATGAGCAAACAGATACTACCTGTCACATTGTTTTTGATAAGGGGGAAATTGTTATAAATAGTCGTTTTCACGAGCCTAGCTCTGTAACAATTACCGAAAATGATGTGACCAGAACACTAGAATTTAAAATTACAGAAGGGGTGAATGGGTACCATTATGAGATAATACATTGTCAAGAGATGCTTGCTCTAGGCAAGACTGAGAGTGATGTGATGACATTTTCTAAGAGTAAAGAACTCATTATGATGCTAGATACTATACGAGTGCAAATAGGGCTATCTTATTAAAAATGAGCTCCTACATTTAGATTATTACAACTCAGTCTCATAAAATGACAGTTGGGTAACAGCAGATTGTTTTCACGCAAGTGTGGTGATACATTTACATCATCAATTAAAAATAACAACACTAAAATCTAATCATTATGAGAACTATTATCTTTTTATTACTAGCTGCCGTATCAAGTTTTTCTTTTGGCCAAGAAGCATCTGGAGTAACTGTAACCGTTACTATCCCAAACCTAACAAATAATGACGGAGCTGCCTCTGCCTCATTATACACAGAAGGAACTTTTATGAAGGCAGCTCCTCTCGACACACAGTCTGCAACACCAGAAAATAATACAGTTACGCTCGTTTTTGAAAATATAAAGCCAGGAGAGTATGGTATTATCACACTGCACGATATGAATGGTAATAACCGTATGGATTTTGAAGCAAATGGTATGCCTAAAGAAGATTATGGAATTTCTGGAAGTGGTGCTGGTTTTGGCCCTCCTACTTGGAACGATGCTAAGTTTACAGTAGCATCTGATGATTTAAAACTTGAAATTAAAATGTAATTTTAATTTCATATTACAACTCAAAAGTCTGTGTCGTGTACACAGACTTTTTTGTTTGTCCCCAGTTTACTTCTCACCTGCTTTGTAGATGGTTATAATTAATCATTTCTTATTTTTGTGGTAGATATCTTACCAATGACTATAACTCAGCTTAAATATGTGCTCGCTGTTGCAGAGCATCAAAATTTTACAAGAGCCGCTCAAAAAACTTTTGTGACGCAACCCACGCTTAGTATGCAAATACAAAAGCTAGAGGACCAGCTCGATGTACAAATATTTGACCGTAGTAAGAAGCCTATAGAGCTTACCGATATAGGTGCAAAAATTGTACACCAGGCGCGTAATATTGTAAATGAAGCAAATCGTATTACAGATATTGTAGATCAACAAAAAGGATATATAGGTGGAGAGTTTAAGCTAGGTGTGATACCTACAGTAATGCCTACGTTATTACCTATGTTTCTTACTAATTTCATAAAGAAATACCCTAAGGTTACTCTTAAAATAGAAGAGCTAAATACAGATCAAATAATGGAACGCCTTGAAGAGGGGCATCTAGATGCAGCCATAGCTGCAACACCACTGGAAAACCCAAATATAAAAGAACGACCATTATACTATGAGCCTTTTATGGCATATGTGCCACATAATCATAGATTATCTAGTAAAGAGGTGTTAGAACCTAGTGATCTAGATACTCAAGACTTATTGCTACTAGAGGACGGTCACTGTTTTAGAGATGGGGTTATAAACTTATGTACTACTCCTCGCAATAAGGATGAAGAAAAATTTACATTAGAAAGTGGGAGTTTTGAAACACTTGTAAAGCTGTCTAATGAAGGTCTAGGTATGACTTTATTACCTTATCTACATACTTTAGATATGCCTATTAAAGAAAAAGAATTATTTAAAGAATTTAAAGAGCCATCTCCTGCAAGAGAAGTGAGTATTATTTTTCATAAAAGTGAATTGAAGATGCAGATTATTGAGGCGTTACGCTCTACCATAGCTGGTGTTGTAAAAGGTGCAATTACTTTTCAAAATGTACAGATTATAAGCCCGCTTAACAAATAGATTGATTACAATAGATAAATAAAAAAGCCCCATAGTACGGGGCTTTTTTTACGGTTTTAGATATATTAAACATTGTCCCAAATCTGGCCTTGTTTTTACAAGTGAATTGATCCAGATTCTTAGTTCATCTATCTCGTAAGGTAATAATCTCTTAATAGCCTTTTCTAGTTCTTTACAAAATAATGAACTATCAAAACTTACCTTATCAAGAATAGTCTTCGTGTATTCAAACATTGCTCTCGCCATATTCGAAGGTTTTTATAGGTTAGACTTTAAAAGGTAGTTTTATAACAATAGGCTGGTTTTTTTGAATTCCATTCTATAAATATACTACATAATGACCACAAAAGTGTTAACAAACGACGTTATAACTTCTTAAAAAATAGTTAATTATCTAAAAACTGTTATCTCCATCTAGTAAATCTCCCAGCCCTCCTAGTATAGAACCTTCGCCTCTTTTATTTCCTCCAGATTTTGGAGCCATTGCTAGTACGCGATTTGCCAGACGACTAAAAGGTAAGGACTGTATGTAAACCGTTCCTGGACCTGTTAAGGTTGCAAAAAATAATCCTTCACCACCAAAAATGGTGTTTTTAATACCTCCTACAAACTCTATATCATAGTTTACAGAGCTATCAAAGCCTATAATACAACCTGTGTCTACTTTGAGGCGCTCGCCTGAAGCAAGTTCTTTTTTGAGCATTGTACCACCTGCGTGTACAAACGCGATGCCATCGCCCTCTAGGCGCTGCATAATAAAACCTTCTCCTCCAAAAAGTCCTCTACCTAGCTTACGCGAAAATTCTATCCCTACCGATACGCCCTTTGCAGCACAAAGAAATGCATCTTTTTGACACACAAACTTACCTCCTATCGCTCCTAAATCTATTGGAATAATTTTACCGGGATATGGAGAAGCAAAGCTTACTTTCTTTTTACCCACAACATCGTTATAAAATGCAGTCATAAATAGGCTTTCTCCAGTAAGAAGTCGCTTTCCTGCCCCAAAAATCTTACCCATAACCCCTGTATCCTTTGCAGAGCCATCGCCAAAAATGGTTTCCATACGAATCCCTTCCTCCATCATCATAAAGCTTCCAGCCTCTGCTATTACTCCTTCTTGGGGATCTAGTTCTACCTCAACATACTGCATCTCCTCGCCGAAGATTTCATAATCTATTTCGTGTGCGTTCATTGTTTGTTTTTTTTGATTGTAACTATAGGTAGTAATATAGAAAGCTATGTTACAAGACTCGCATAAAAAAAAGCCTACAACAGTGTTGTAGGCCTTGCTATATAAAAATATATCTTGCGTTTATAATTCTTCTAGCTCATAACTTAGCACCTCAGTTACTAGACCACACTCATCTTCTTGTGGAGTAATTTGTGCTGTGATTATCGTCTGGTAATTTTCTTTTTCTATTCTAACTGTATAGCTACCCTCTCGCTCATCTGGACCTTCATAAACTCCTGGAGAAACCTCTGTTAATACTGATGTAAATGTCTGATCCATAACGGTTATAGATACACCTTCTAGCAAGGCATTAGTACTAGCATCACGTATGGTTATACTAAAAGTAGGTAGAATCTCTGTAGTACAGTCTGCCACTGGATCTTGCGTGTCTTGATCATCATCACCTCCACAAGCAATTAACGTTACAAAGCAAAAGACAAAAAGTAGGTATTTCATAATAGTTACATTTTTTTTACTAAGATACTTAATTTATAAAAAGGTTGCGTTTTATAGATTATCAAGCTGGTTACTACTTTTATCATCACTTATGGTCCAGAAGAAACCTACAAAGAAAAACTGATCTGTTGCAGGTCTAAGCGCTCGCCTGTTAAACATTCCTGCTGTGTCTGGTGTATCTGCATACTGGTAGCCATTTATGTTTCTTAAGCCCAGCACATTGTTTATAGAGAAGTATAATATCTTTTGTTGTGATAAAAGATAGGCCCAGTTTACACTCAAGTCGTTAAAGGACTTTGTATTTGCCTGTAAAAAACCTGACCTATTACGATCTGTATATGTTCTTCCAGAACTATGCTGAAAGCTCATCCCTATTTGTGATTTCCAGTCTTCTACAAAATACTTTGCCACAATAGAGACACTATGAGGGCTCGCAAATGTAGGCCTCGCCTGCTCTGGATAGTTGAGATATTTTCTCTCAGAATCTAGATAAGAATAGCTTACCCAGTAATCCATATTTTTAATACTGGTATTATCTCTCCAAAATACGTCTACACCTTGTGCATACCCACTCCCCTGGTTTGTAAAAACACTCTCTGGGCTAGCAAACTCTGTTGTTGAAGTTATTAAATCACTATATGACTTTCTATAAGCCTCTGCTCTAAAAATACGACCGTTATCACTGTATTGATAGTTTGCAATGTAGTGTGTGGTTTTTTGAGCTTCAAAATCTTGACTAAACTTTAAAAAGTCATTAAGCGGATTTTGATAAAAGTCACCATAAGCTAGCGATAGTTGACTCTTTGCTCCTGTCTTATAGGCTATACTCGCTCGAGGCGAAAATGTAATATCTTTCATATAGTTTGTATAACTCGCTCTCGCTCCTAGTTTTATAGCAAAGTCTCTAGAGAAGATAATATCACTTTCGGCAAAGGCGGCTGTGATGTTACTTTTAAAATCATAGTTTGCAGTAAACATATTGTCATTAACCGCAACGGTGACATCTTCATCAAAATCTGTGATAAACTGTTCGGCGCCAAAGGAGAGTTTAAATCTATTTGAAAACCTTTTCTTTAGTTTGAGCTTGAGGTGTGCACTGTTTTCTGTGTCTAGCACCTGGGTTGTAGATTGTATGTTGGCTTCATTTCGCGCAAGCGTATAACTACCTCCTGTTTGTATACTCCACGTATCATTAAGCATACCCGTGTATGATGAGTTTATATATACATTACTGTTAGTAAGCCCTAGATTAAATCCTTCTGGGTTGTTTATATCCTCCTGCGTAATGTCAAAGTTTGTGCGATCTCCAGCGGCATAAAGTTTAAAAAGTCCATCTGTAGTTCTATATCTATATACCGCCTCTCCCGCCAGTGCTTGAAAGGGTTTATTAAAGTTATTACGATTAGGAAATAACGCGACATAAGGAGCTAGATTGATATATGAGGTGCTCAAACTGAGCGAACTCTTTTCAAATTTTCTAGTAAGACCTAGCCCTGCCCCTACAGACATTATAGAGATATCTGTTTTGTTTTGATCTGGCTCATCTACCGTGTTAAGCAATAAAACACTAGATAAGGCTTCTCCATATTCGGCAGAATATCCTCCGGTAGAAAATGTGATCCCATCAAAAAGAAATGGGCTATACCGCCCTCTTGTAGGTGTATTATTTGCCGTAGGTGTGTAGGGTGTAAAAACACGTATGCCGTCTATAAATATTTGAGTCTCTCCCGCATCTCCACCTCGCACAAAGAGTCTACCATCTTCGGCCACTGTGGTGGTACCTGGTAAGGTTTGTAAAGCACCTACAAAATCTCCTAGCGCACTTGCTGTGGTAACCACATCTAGTGGTTTTAAAACAGATACTTTACTGTTATCACTTGCCTCAAACGTACCTGCAGAGAGTACAACCGTGTCTAGTGAGTTTATATCTTCTCGTAGTTTAATATTAAGATTTTTAAAGGTGCTTACATTCATAAAAATCTCATAAGGCTCGTATGATAAGAAGGTGACTTTAAGTAGCTGTTCGCCAGTCTCTGTAGTCGTAAAAGAAAATACGCCTCTTGCGTCTGTGCTTGCACCGTCATAAGTACCGTCCAGAAATACATTTGCACCTTCTATAGGCACGCCTTTGGGATCTGTCACTACGCCAGAAACGGTGGTTTGGGCAGTGAGAAAATAACTTGATAAAATGAGTAAGAGTGATAAAAGAGGTTTCATAAGTGGTTCGTTAGATTGATTGTGAGACAAATATGAAGGGAATCCCGCTTTCGCGAAAGCGTAATACTCCCAACCGTCATAATCTGCAACTCAATTGTAATTTTTTGTACATTGAGGTTATGACTAAAGATGAAAAGCTGAATAATTTTTATAATCAAGAAGTGCCTTGGCTAGCGAGCTTAAACAAAATAAGAACGCTTCTCAAGAGTACAGATCTGGTAGAAGATGTAAAGTGGGGAATGCCAGTCTATACCATTAATAATGATAATGTAGTAGGTGTTGCTTCTTTTAAGCATCACTATGGCTTATGGTTTTATCAAGGTGTCTATCTTACAGATGCTGGTAAGTTACTGCGTAATGCACAAGAAGGAAAAACCAAGGCAATGCGCCACTTACACTTTACAGAAGATGATATTATAGATGAAAAACTCATTACATCTTATATAGATGAGGCTATACAAAATGCTCGAGATGGTAAAAAAATGCCTGTGGTGCGCTCTGTAAAGAAAGTGCTATTACCTACAATGCTTAAAAATGAACTCTATAACGATGCACAGCTTAAACTACATTTTACTGCACTCACAAAAGCAAAACAACGTGCCTATGCAGATTATATAAATGAGGCAAAGCAAGAGGCCACAAAGCGCAAGAGACTAGATCGCTGTATTCCATTTATACTTGAGGGTAAAGGAATAGATGCGCTATGGAAGAAAAACTAATTTAAAATTACCTACACCGTGTCTGACGTAAAAACCAAAAAAAATGACCAGTCTCCTCTAGACTTTATAAATACAGTTGCTCATACTACTCGTAAAGAAGATAGTCTTTACTTGCTTGAGCTTATGGAAACCGTAACCGGAAAAAAGCCTGTAATGTGGGGAGATAGTATTGTAGGGTATGATGAGTATGAGATGGTGTATGCCTCTGGAAGAAAAGCACACTGGCCTATGATAGGGTTTTCTCCTCGTAAGCAAAATTTGAGCATATATATTATGCCCGGTTTTAGTATTATAGATGACCTTCTGCCGGCATTAGGTAAGCACAAAACTAGCAAAGCCTGCCTGTATATAAATAAACTAGCAGATGTAGATCTGGACATACTAAAACAGATTATAGAACGAGCGATTACCTATATGAGGGCTAAGTATTAATACATTCTTAACCTTAACATTGCAATTGAGTAACGCTCTAGATATACTTTTATCCCGTTATAATTCAAGATTGCATAAAAGATTCGTTGTTTGAAAGAGCAGCGGATTTTTTTTTGCTTTATTAGAATCTGCATATGTACGCTTTCGCGAAAGCGTAACAAAGAAAACCACACACCAACGCACTGTGCTTCAATAAATAAAAAAACTTTTTACAACAGCGTGTAACACTTTGTAAGAATAACCTACTTATAGATAACAAAGCCACCAACCATTGGACAAAACCACCGAAGAAAAATTTGTTACCCTACTGGAGGAGAACCAGAATATTGTGCATAAAATATGCCGATTGTATACAAACAATCGTGACCAGCACAATGACCTCTTTCAAGAGATAACGATACAGTTATGGCGTGCCTTCCCTAAGTTTAGAGGAGACTCAAAATTCAGTACCTGGATGTACCGAGTGGGTCTCAACACTGCCATCACTTTATATCGTAAGTCTAAGAGAACGGTACAAACACAAGATTTTGACGCTGTGATGTTCCGTATCTCTTCTGAGGAGTATGATGATACAGTAGAGCAACAATTAAAGTTAATGTACAGTGCCGTAAAGGAGCTTAACGATATAGATAAAGCACTTGTGTTTTTATATCTAGAAGATAAAAATTATAGCGAGATCTCAGAAACCTTAGGTATCACAGAGGTAAACGCTCGAGTAAAGATGAATAGAGTGAAGAAAAAGCTCAAGAAAATATTAAACCCATAATCATATGGTAGACGAATTAGAATTGCTAAAAAAAGATTGGCAAAAACAAGAAGGCACCCTTCCTAAATACACAAAGGAAGATTTATACCCTATGCTCCTTAAGAAGTCTTCTTCTATAGTGAAGCTTATATTTATTGTAAGTCTTATAGAATTTGCTTTTTGGATTGTACTCTCATTTGCTTTTAATGACAGTGAGACAAAAGCTTTTGAAAAACAGTTTGGTTTACAAACCTTTGATACTATTGTACTTGTTGTGCACCTTACGGCTCTTGTAGTTTTTGCCGTGTGGTTTTATAAAAACTTCAAAAAAATACAAGCCACAGACTCTGCAAAAGTACTAATGAAAAATATTATCAAAACGCGTAATACGGTAAAGTACTATATCTGGTTTAGTATGGCATTTGTAGCTATTGCCTCTACTATTGCTTATGCAATTATGATACAAAATAACCCGGCCCTTGCAGATGAAAATTTACTTTATCTCTCGCTCAAGTTTATTATTGTAATAACTATAGCCCTTGGATTACTATGGGGACTTTATAGAATTATTTATGGATTATTGTTAAGAAAGCTCAATAGAAATTATAGAGAACTTAAGAAATTAGAAATTTAACTGTAGGGGGTTTAAATTTCTATACAAGGCAATAGGTCAAGCTGTTGCCTTACCATAAAAAAAGCGAGAATACCTGCTGGTATTCTCGCTTTACTTTTTTAGATAGACTTCTAGACTACGCTAGTATTCCCACTGTCTTTTCTTGTTGAGTGCTTCTTCTGCCTCTATCTCTTCTGTAGGGATCACTTTCAAGAAAGAAGGATGTTGCTCTATTGCATATTCTAGCTGCTCTACAATCTTCTCTACAGAGTCGTTCTCATAATCTATCTCTAGTGGTTCTTTTACCTCAAAAGACTGTAAGATGCCACGTTTTTTAATACGTAAGCCTTTCTTATCAAAACTTCTTCTAAAACCATCTATCACGATAGGCACCACAATAGGCTTGTAGTTTTTAATAATGTGTGCCGTTCCTTTTCTAATAGGTTTCCACGGTTTTGTGGTGCCTTGTGGGAAGGTGATTACCCAGCCATCATCTAGTGCGATACCTATGTTTTCTGTATCCTTAAGGTTTACTTGGCGTTCTATCTCTTTTCCTTTTTCTCTCCAGGTACGACTCACGGTAATGGCTCCAGCATAAGCCAGTATGCGCGGTAGTAAACCAGCCTTCATCGTCTCTCCTGCTGCAACATAATACACATTGAGCTTAGGTTTCCAGAGGTAGCCTATATTTTTAATAGAATCTGTACGACCACTAAGACTCGCATTAAATACGTGAAACATCGATACCACATCTGCAAAGTAGGTCTGGTGGTTAGATACAAAAAGCACATTAGTATCTGGTAAATTTGTAAGTATCTCTGAACCTTCTATCTGCAGCTCATTAAAGCCGCGGTAACGTCTGTGTGTCATTGCTCCTGCAATACGAATGAGCCAGCGTTTTAAGAATAGTATATGTCCAAATGGATTTTTTTTGAATAGCCCCATTTAATAGTTTAAAGTTGTGTGCGTTTGAGTGCGCTTTCGCGAAAGCGTACTTGGTTACAAACAGCCTGTAAATATACAAAAGACCTTACAATATTAAAGATTTCTTAACAAGAGCTCTTACCTCACTGAGCATCATTGCAGTAGCTCCCCACACTACGTGACCCTGCAACATATAGGCTGGTACTTCTACCTCATCCATATACGAGGTAGTGAGCCGCTGGGTAATTACAACCTCATCAGACAAGAATTCTGAAAGTGGTACGGGTATGAGATCTTCTACCTCTTTTTCTTGCGCAATAAAAGCGGGAGTATCACTCACATAACCTATATAAGATTGTACATAAAAGTTACTGGGTGGGATATAAATATTAGTAAGCGCTCTTACTAAAGTAACTGCATTTTGCGGCACACCTACCTCCTCTTCTGTCTCACGCAGAGCGGTATGTGCCAGATTCTTGTCTTCCTCCTCTACTTTACCTCCCGGAAAGCCTACTTGGTTAGAATGCACTCCTTTATAAGTCTTACGTAGTATGAGTATAAGCTCTGTATCTCCCTTACTATTCGGGTAAAAAAGTGACATAACACCAGCCTGACGCGGATTACGTTTTGCAATATCTACTTCCTTAAGTTCTTTAAGGCGTTCTTGTGGTGCCATCTCAAGCTGTACATCACGCCCGGGAAGCGGTAGTTTTCTTATTTTTGAAACTAATTCTAAAAATGACTCAAACTTCATATATGCGCACCTTTGTCTGGATTATTATAATTTTTGCTCTAAGCACAAGTTGTCAAGATAAGAAATCTGAAAGTAAATCTGTAGCCAAAAAAGCCGTGATACAAGATACCATTACAGCTGCAGAAACTATTGATAAGCCAGATCCTTCACCAGATATGGGTACCATAAAAGAGCCTACTATTAAAGAACAAGCAGAGGTTATAGACTTCTTTACAACCTATGGAGATAACAACCCGGAGACTAAGGTGAGAATCACAACTCGTTTTGGGAATATTGAGGTGCAACTTTATGAGGACACGCCACTACACAGAGCAAATTTTATTATGCTCGTAAAGAATGGTTATTTTAACACAACACAGTTTCATAGAGTCTCGCCTAACTTTGTTGTGCAGGGTGGTAATAATGACACACAAGGTACAGCTCGTAACCGCTCAAGCTTTGGTAGTTACTTGATTCCTAATGAGGCAAACCCCTCACACACGCATACTAGAGGCGCTTTTTCTTCTGCTAAGTATACCGAGCAAAATGTAAGTAATGCAACCGCTCCTTTTGAGTTTTTTATAGTACAACCTTCTCGCGGTGCACATCACCTAGATGGAGACCACACCGTTTTTGGTCACGTGACTAAAGGTATGAGTGTGATAGATGAAATTAATAAACTAGAAGTAGACGGTAGTGAGTGGCCGCTAGAAAATGTTTATATGAGTATTGAGATTATAGAATAATTTTTAATCTTTATGAGCGCTGTCTTCTAGCCTCAAAAATTAATATTCCCGCTGCTACAGATACATTCATAGAGTCTATTTTACCCCGCATAGGGATTTTAATATTTGTACCCACCGTTCTCCACTCTCTAGATAAACCAGTGGCCTCTGTACCTACTACAATAGCACTACCACCTGTATATACCTGCCTTGCATAGTCTACCGCCTCTTGTAATATGGCACTGTATATAGCGACATCCTTTTCTTGCAAGAAAGAGATAACCTCCTCTGTGCTTCCTGTGGCTATTTGTGTGGTGAATACACACCCCACGCTGGAGCGTATGATGTTAGGATTATATAAATCTGTTTTGGGGTTTGCTATAATAACGGCATCTACCCCTGCGGCATCTGCTGTGCGGAGTAGTGCGCCTATGTTTCCAGGTTTTTCTGGTGCTTCGGCTACTAGTATGAGTGGGTTTACTGGTAATTGCAATTCTAGTAATGAGGTTTTTTTTGCTTTCGCGAAAGCGATTACCCCCTCAGTACCTGCTCTGTAGGCAACTTTTTTGTAAACTTCGGTGGCTAGGCAGGTAAGATGTACTGTACTCCCCACAAGTTCTTCTACCGAAGATGGCGTTATAAGTTGCTCGTCATAATACACTTCAGTAATGGTATAGCCGCCAGCGATAGCCAGCTCAATCTCACGTTTACCTTCTATTATAAAACCACCTTCCTTCTTACGAGTGCGTGACTTTTCTTGAAGTTGAAGTAAACGTTTTACCGTTGGGTTTTGAAGACTAGAAATATATTTTGACATAGCGCAAATGTAGAATATTCTGAAGATTAGATAAATAGTTGCTCAAAATAGTTGATAATTACAAAATGTAAAGTATATTTGACATTATAATAAACTATCTTTCCATTTTGGAAAGTTAAGTTATAATTACTTAAAGAAAATCAGTATGAGTATAAAGAAAATTATTGCGTGCGAGCGCAAGAGTCTAGGGAAGGTTAGCAAGTTTCAACTACCACATCATTTTAAAAAAGTGGGTTGGGTACTATTTATAGTTTCTTTTATATCGCTATTTGCATCTAGCATAATAACCACAGATGAAAGTCTAAAATCAACAATAGTGATAATTGTAAAATACACGATGCTCATAGGTTTACTTATGGTCTCTCTAGCCAAAGAGCCTATAGAAGATGAGTTTATCAAGAGTATGCGTATGAAGTCATATATGATTGCTTTTATACTAGGAGTAATACAAACGCTTAATATGCCGTTTATCACGCTAGGTGTTGAGACTATAGTAGATGGTGGCTCAACACTAAAACCGGTAAACGACTTCTTTGTGCTATGGGTATTACTCTTCTGCCAGATATTAGTTTTTCACGTTTTTAAAAGCACTGCAAATGACTAACACTCTTAAGGTAGAACGCGCTATACTAGATCTCACTCAAGATGATCTCGCAAAAAAAATAGGCGTCTCAAGACAAACTATAAACTCAATAGAAAAGAATAGGTACGTACCATCTACCGTACTTGCTTTAAAACTATCTGAACTTTTTAATAAACCCGTAAACGATTTTTTTAAACTCACCGAAGAAGATTAAACTCCTTTGTAAGTAATCGCCTATTTTTACTACAAAACAAGCTAATTATAACCAATTCAA
>JAHDEV010000012.1:0-23315 GCA_020628615.1 Dokdonia sp. | reverse complement strand
TTTGTAAGTAATCGCCTATTTTTACTACAAAACAAGCTAATTATAACCAATTCAAAATGAAAAACAATCTACTCGTACTAGCAGCTATCGTATTGCTCGCTAGTTGTAAGACGGAAACAAAGGAAACCACCATTACAGAAGAAACTGTTGTTGAGACCCCTGCAAGAGAATATCCAGAAGATATAGCCGCTATTTTTAAAGCGCACGGAGGTATTGACACTTGGAATGCAATGAATAATCTATGTTTTACACTTCCTAAAGGTGATATAGAAGAAGTACATACTGTAGATCTTAAATCTAGAAAAACACGTATCGAGACACCGGCATATACCTTAGGTTTTGACGGTGATAAAGTATGGCTCAAGCAAGATAGTATTGCTTTTAAGCCAGAAAGAGCACGTTTTTACCACAACCTTATGTTTTACTTTTATGCAATGCCTTTTGTACTAGGTGACGAAGGTATAACCTATAGTGAGGCCCCTGCTCTATCTAAAGATGGTGTAGACTACCCAGGTATAAAAATTAGCTTTAACGAGGGTGTGGGTGACGCGTCTGATGATAATTATATCATCTATAGAGATCCTAGTACAAACCAAATGACGTGGCTAGCATACACAGTTACTTATGGTAAAGAAGGTCCAAGTGAGCGTTACAGCTACATAAAATATAATAAATGGCAAGAGGTAAACGGGTTACAACTCCCTAGTGAGCTACAATGGTATAACGTAGAAGAAGGACAGCCTACCGAAATGCGCAACGCAATGAACTTTGTAAAGCCTACCGCAACAGCTACACAACTAGATAAAAATTTATTTGAAAAACCTGCAGACGGAACATTTGCAGAGTAAGCTTGCAATAACAAAGTATAATCTCAAACGCTATTCTTTATGAATAGCGTTTATTTTTTAACACAAACCACTGTTATTCAATTAGTAATGAGATTATAATTCTATATTAACATCTTTTCTTTTGCCTTAAAAATGGTGAAAAATCCCGTAAAACCTATTAGATTTACTTTTTAATAAAACACCTTATAGCAACAAAGTAATTCTCTTAATAATGCACTATTACAGTCTCAATAATAAAGCACCACAAGTAACCTTTGACACCGCAGTTATAAAAGGAATTGCACCAGATAAAGGACTGTATTTCCCTGAGCGCATACCTACACTACCTGCTCAATTCTGGGAAACTATAGAAGAGCTATCTAAAGAAGAGATTGCTTACCAAGTAATGCAACCATACGTAGGTGATACAATGGATGAGTCTACGCTTAAAGAAATTGTAGCAGATGTACTTTCATTTGACTTTCCTATTGTGCCTATATCAGATAACGTAGGGACTCTGGAACTTTTCCACGGGCCTACTATGGCATTTAAAGACGTGGGAGCTCGCTTTATGGCTAGATGTCTAGGTCATTTTCTTAAAGAACAAAGTCAGCAAGAAGAAGTCACCGTACTGGTTGCTACTAGTGGAGATACTGGTGGTGCTGTGGCAAGAGGTTTTTACAAAGTACCCGGTATAAAAGTAGTCATACTCTACCCCTCTGGTAAAGTGTCTGACGTGCAGGAGCGACAGCTCACCACGCTGGGAGAAAACATTACTGCCCTAGAGGTAGACGGCACCTTTGACGACTGTCAGGCTATGGTAAAAAGAGCCTTTCTAGATACAGACATTACAAGTAAAAGACAACTTACCTCTGCAAACAGTATTAATGTTGCTAGATGGTTACCACAATCATTATATTATCTATTTGCTTATAAAGAATTAAAAAAACGGGGCAAGGCAGATAAGATTGTGTTTTCTGTGCCTAGTGGCAACTTTGGAAACATTTGTGCTGGTATGGTGGCACACCTTATGGGGATGCCCGTGCATCACTTTGTAGCTGCCGTAAATAGTAATACAACCATCCCTAGGTTTATGAAAACTGGTGATTACAGCCCTACTCCTACCGTACCTACCATAAGTAACGCGATGGATGTGAGCGACCCTAGTAATTTTGTGAGGGTTCTCCAGCTTTTTGAAAATAGTAGACAGCTTTTATCTACTAAGTTTTCATCATACTCATACTGTGATAATGCCACAAGAGGCGCTATGCTTGATATATATAAGGAACACAACTACACTGCAGATCCTCACGGTGCTGTAGGATACTTGGGTCTAAAAGAATACCTTAAAGATCATCCAGATGCACACGGTATATTTTTAGAAACCGCACACCCCATAAAATTTTTACCAGCTGTAGAGCCAGTAGTAGGACCGCTAGCCCTTCCTGAGCAAATAAAAGAACTTATGGATGCTCAAAAAGATGCCCTCGCCATAAGTGATTATCAAGAACTCAAAAATTACTTGGTAGAATAACGCTTTTGCGAAAGCGTGTATAAACCCATTTCATCCATCATACTGTTAGCGGCATCATTATCGTGCAAAAAAATAGTAACTTTCTACAGTTGTTATACCCGATAATAGACCGAAAATCCAGTGCAATGAAATATTATATATCGCTTTTACTATGTATCATAACTTTACAAATATCTGCTCAACAAGTGTCTAGTGATGCGCTAAAAGCCTTTGAAGCTAAGACCTATTCTTATAAAGGCAAAGAACTTCCGTATAGAATACTATATCCTGAGAATTTTGATACGAGTAAAAAATACCCCTTACATTTATTTTTACACGGTGCTGGCGAGCGTGGTAGTGATAACCAGGCGCAGCTTGTACACGGTAGTGATCTCTTTGTAAAAATGAATGAGCAATATCCTGCGGTGGTTATATTTCCGCAATGTCCAAAAGGTGACTACTGGGCAGATGTGGAGGTCACACGAGGAGAGAACCAGAATGTCTTTAAATACCCAGCAAATCCTACTCCTACCTGGGCAATGCAAGCGGTTACTGCCCTACTAGAAGAAACACTTGACGAGTCTTATATAGATCATAATCGTATCTATCTAGGTGGACTCTCTATGGGAGGTATGGGAACATATGAGTTGCTCGCAAGAAAGCCAGATACCTTTGCGGCTGCGACGGCAATATGTGGAGGTGGCTATCCTGCAAACACTGCGAGATGGGCACAACAAACACCGGTATGGATTTTTCACGGAGAGGTAGATGCTGTTGTGCCAGTAATCTACTCTCAACTTATGGTAGAATCGTTGCTACAAAATGGTCAAACACCTAGGTTTTCATTATATCCTAACGTAAACCACGACAGCTGGACAAATGCTTTTAATGAGCCAGATTTCTTCTCGTGGGTGTACGGACATACTAAAGAAACAGATAGTCCTGTTGACAAACCAGAAGTAATTACTGAAGACTGCACACCAGAGTGGCTCAAGTTTTCTGAAAGTAGCCTACTCACAAAGTTTAAAAAAGATAATGAACGGTTGAAAACTACAAACAACTCACAACGCATTGTTTTTATGGGAGACTCTATCACTGAGGGATGGTCGAGTACAAGTCCAGAGTTTTGGGAAGAGAATCCTCATTACATAAATCGTGGTGTAGGTGGCCAGACCACCTCACAGATGTTACTACGCTTTAGAAAGGACGTAATCAACCTAGCGCCACAAAAAGTGGTGATTCTCGCAGGTACAAATGATATTGCGGGTAACACCGGGATTACCTCAAATCAAACTATTTATGATAACATCATTACGATGGCAGAGCTTGCCACAGTTCATAATATAGATGTTGTCTTAAGTTCTATTCTTCCAGTATATGACTACCCTTGGAAAACTGGCTTACAACCTGCTAACAAAATCACAGAACTCAATACATTACTCAAAGACTACGCCCTTAAAAATGGTCATACCTACATAGATTATCACAGTGTGATGAGAGATGCACAAAACGGGATGCAGTCATTACTCACCTATGATGGTGTGCATTGTAATAAAGCAGGTTATGAAGTGATGGAAAAAGTGCTAAGCTCTGCATTTTAAAAAATGACACATACACTCAAGCATAAAAATTGCCCGTTAATAAGGCTTAAAAATCACTCTCGATATACGTAGATAATTTAGATTTAATTTATCTATCAAATAAGGACCTTTCCTTACATTTGTGTATCAAAAAGAAGTAGATTTTATATGAAAAATACAGCCTTAACAAAAGTACACGAAGCCCTTGGGGCAAAAATGGTCCCGTTTGCGGGCTATAATATGCCCGTATCATATGAGGGTGTAAATGCAGAGCACGATACCGTAAGAAACGGTGTAGGTGTTTTTGACGTGTCACATATGGGTGAATTTCTTGTTTCTGGAGAAAAGGCGCTAGACCTATTACAATGGGTATGCTCAAACGATGTTTCTAAAATAAAAGTAGGTGGTGCGCAGTACAATTGCTTCCCAAATGCTACGGGCGGTATTGTAGATGACCTCATTGTTTACCGCATAAAAGAAGATCAATATATGCTCGTTGTAAATGCGAGCAACATAGATAAAGACTGGGCTTGGATAGAAAAACAAAACGCAGAAAAGGGTTTTAATGCAGATCTTAGAAACATATCAGAAGGGCACTCGCTACTGGCTATACAAGGACCTAAAGCTATCGAGGCAATGCAAAGCCTTACAGATGTAGATCTGGCTGATATTAAATTTTACACCTTTGAGGTAGCACCTTTTGCTGGACTTGAAAACGTGATTATAAGTGCTACCGGCTATACTGGTAGTGGAGGTTTTGAAATCTATTGTAAAAATGAAGAGGCAGAGCAACTATGGACCAAGGTTCTAGAAGCTGGTGCAGACTGGGGTATAAAACCCATAGGTCTTGCGGCTCGTGATACCTTGCGCCTAGAGATGGGATACTGTTTATATGGTAACGATATAGACGAGACTACCTCGCCTCTTGAGGCTGGTTTAGGCTGGGTAACAAAATTCACAAAAGACTTTGTAAACAGCGATGCACTTAAGGCTCAAAAAGAAGAAGGATTAAAGCAACGCCTTGTAGGTTTTGAACTTACAGAGCGTGGTATACCGAGACAAGGGTATGATATCGTTACAGAAGAAGGTACAAAAATAGGCCACGTTACCTCTGGTACAATGGGCCCATCTGTAGATAAAGGTATTGGTATGGGATATGTAGATACCGCTTTCGCGAAAGCGGACTCAGCAATCTTTATACAGATACGCAAGAAAAGAGTACCTGCAACCGTTGTAAAGACTCCATTTTACAGAGGATAGATAAACCGAAAAATTAATCCCAAATTTCAAAAAGGATTACTTTTTGAAATTTGGGATTTTTTATACAAAATAAGTACGCTATCGCATTTAAAAAGTCAAAAGATAAGATACTCATACTAGGAGCCAGTGGCTTTTTAGGCAATGCTCTATACAAGGAATTGTACAGGTATTATAACACCTATGGCACCTATCATTCTGGTAAAATTTATAGTGATAACAAGCACTATTTAAAGTTTGACCTTGTAAATGATGATGTGTATGAGTTATTGCGACAAGTACAGCCTTCGGTAATTATCTCTGCGCTGCGAGGTCCATTTACAGACCAGCTAGAGGCACACGAGCTTATGGTGGGTTATGCGCAAGAGACTGGTTGCCGTATTATATTTTTGTCAAGCGCAAATGTTTTTGACGCATTTTCAAACTACCCAAGTTATGAAAATGATAAAACCCTCTCACAAAGTATATATGGTAAACTTAAGATACGTGTAGAAACACTCCTTATGCGATATCTTCCAGAAGAGCAGTATGCCATTGTGCGATTGCCTATGGTTTTTGGTGTAGGCTCACCACGTATACAAGCTCTTAAAAATGAGCTCTTACTTGGAGAACCCATAGAGGTTTTTCCGCATCTTGTGATGAATACTACCACAGATGCAAAATTACGCCAGCAGATACATTATATTATAAACAGAAAACTCTCTGGTATCTTTCATTTAGGTAGTACAGATCTCATACACCACAAGGAGTTTATACACGAGCTGGTGATAATGCTCGATCTTAATAGAAAACCTATTTATAAAAATGTATTTACGAGCAATACAGACCGCTACCTAGCCGTACTTCCACGCGATAACCGTTTACCAAATCATTTACAAATTACAAATGAGGCTGTAGTTGAAAGCAGTAAGAAGTATATTTAACTGGTAAAAAATCTCGTAAAACGACCTTAGTACGTATCTTTAATACAAAAGAAATTTATGATCTGGCATTTATATATTATGGCTGCAATGTACATCATTGCAGGTGTGATGCACTTTATAAAACCACGTGTTTACGGAGCAATAATGCCTCCTTACATACCATATAAGAAAGCAATGGTATTCTGGAGTGGTGTGGCAGAGGTTGTACTTGGTGTGGGTCTTCTTTTTGATACTACCAGAGTATATGCCGCGTGGGGTATTATTTTAATGCTCCTTGTATTTTTTACGGTTCATATAGATATGATTACTAATGCAAAGCACAAAGGTAAATTCCCAATGTGGTTACTATGGTTAAGACTACCGTTACAATTTTTACTTATGTACTGGGCTTATCAATACTTATAAATGTCTTTATTTTCTAGCGATCCATATCATCTCGATATTCCGGATGGAGATATCACTTATTATGAAGATTTTCTCTCAAAAGAAGAGGCGCTAATCTTTTATAATACACTTTATAAGGAAACGCCCTGGCAACAAGATGATATTACCGTTTTTGGAAAAACCTATGCACAACCTAGGCTCACTGCGCTCTATGGTAATAATGGCAAGCCCTACTCCTACTCTAATATCACGATGCACCCGCTTGAATTTACTTTCGCTTTAAGCGAAATAAAAAAAAGAGTCGAAGCAGTCACGGGTATTACATTTTCTACTTGCTTGCTTAACCTATATAGAGATGGAAATGACAGCAATGGGTGGCACTCTGATAATGAGAAGGAACTAGGTAAAAACCCTGCAATTGCATCTGTGAGCTTAGGTGCTCCCAGAGCTTTTAAACTAAGGTATAAGAAAGATCACAGTATTAATAAAAAACTTGTACTTGACTCTGGAAGTTTACTTTTAATGAAAGGCGCTACGCAAGAGTGCTGGCAGCATACAGTGCCAAAAACTGCAAAACAAGTGACGCCCCGTATAAACCTAACCTTTAGGGTTGTAAAATAAAAAAGCAAACGCTTAGGGGGTACGTTTGCCTTAGTTATCTACCCGATTAAAGACACGAGTAGATGAATTCTTTCTTGGGATGAAAGCCAATTTATATAAGACTTAGAAGCTTAAAACAGTAAGTAATTTAGGGGTTACTAAGCATCAATTTTTCACTTCTAAGTCAGTATATCAAATAATTATAATTGTACATCTCTACTAGCGATGTAATACTGTTATGATTTAAAAAAGAGGTATTGTCACCAAAAAATCATTAACTAAAAACTAGGGAACTTAGAAAAAAGTCAACCTGAGCTATAAACAGTGTATATATTATGAACATATATAGAATGTAAGAGTAAAAAGGAACTAACAACTAACCTTAAAACCAAACGTGACAATACCTCAAACTTTGTACTCTTACACTCGTCTATTCTAACGGGCGCAAAGCTATGCACGCATAGTAAATCCAAACTAGTAAAATATTGATAAAAAATTGTAAAAAACTTGTAACAATCTGATAATAAGCAGTAATTATGTAATCTAAAATTAAATTTGTATCTTATTGTACACTATTTAAAGCCCCTACTTAGTCATATATGCAACAATTTAGCCTACAAGACACTTTCCTTATTAAACAGTTTGAGAGAACTGGGAAGCATCAGGATACAGACCTTAGGTCTTATTTTCAAATAATCTTTATTGAAGAAGGAAAGGGTCGCCATTTTGTAAACGAGTTTATAGTAACCTATACAACTGGTGATGTATTTTTAATCGCACCAGAAGATAAGTACTGGTTTGAAATAGATGGTACTACCTCGTTTTGTTATTTTCAATTTACTGAATCATTATTTTCTAGTAAAATGAACCTACCAGATAGGTCATACTGGTTACATCGCATAGAAGGTATTATACATAGTCCTAACCAGATGCCGGGAGATATTATTACAAATCCTTACGACAAAGCACTTATCTGGCATATGCACAATGTAATTATACAAGAGTATGAGATGGGTAAAGAATTTTACAAGCATAATATCTCAAATATGGTGAGTACCACCTTGAGTATTATTGCTAGAAATATTCTGCGAGATATTAAACCTGTGAAGAAAACAGGTAATAAAGATCAACATACCACTATAGAGTCTTTACTTAATTATATACGACAGCACGTATATGATACAGACCTTATGAAAATAAGTGCTATTGCAGATAAGTTTAATATGACTAGCAGTGGGATAAGCGCCTATTTTAAAAAGAAAACTGGAGACTCGTTACATCACTATATTCTAATGTATAAAATACAGCTAGTTAAGTATAGACTTAAAAATACTGACTTTACAGTGTCTGAAATAGCTTATCAACTAGGCTTTACAGATGAGAGTCACCTCACGCGTATCTTTAAGAAATATAACGGTCTAACCCCAAAACAGTTTAAGAAGCAAGAAGAAGCTAGACCACTAGCCTAAAATCTCATTAAGTAAAGTAGCCAGACGTATACCTCCTTTTTGTAATTGTCCTTTAAGAACATTAAAGTAGTCATACATATATCTGTACCCTAGCTTTTCACCTTTTTCAGTATTTGCATAGATTTCTTTTACAAGAACGCGGCTATCCTTCATCCAGTCTACATAAGTACCCTTGGCGATTGCTTTCTCTTGATTTTTAGTAAGACTAGGCATATTATCTGCAAGTTCTGAGTAGCTCATCCCGTAACTTTCTATCATCTGGGTGTCCCATACTCTGTGCAGATTTGTACCATCATTATACCATCGTACTTGAAAATCGTTACCACCTTTATCTTCACTTATACCGTTATGCAGTGGCTGGTGTAAATCACCTATAAAGTGCACAAGCATACGTAAGTAAAATGCTTTATCTTCTTTTGTAGCAGTGTCAGATTTTATAACAGCTATACTCTTCTCTATACCGCTTATAATATCTCCCTTTTCACTTCTAGGATGCTGTTCAAAAGAACTATCAAAAGGCACATTTACATAGTGCCAAGGTCCAAAAGATCTATATTTTTTATCACTCTTGATCTCATCTGCATAGGTAGATACCAGTGCAAGAGACTCCCCATCTAGTAATTCTGCAATAGCTCTTTTTGCCTTTTTAGTTAAGTATTTTTCAGCAATAGCACCAGTGGTTCTATGACCCGTTTTTCCCCAGTCAAAAGCAGTGGCTTGTATTGAAAAAAGTAAAACAAAAACTAAAAGTAAAGAATAACGCATTGTATAAAATTTTGAGCAAAAGTACAATGAATCAACCTTCTTCTGTGTTATAAAAAGATTAAGAATAAGTCCGCTTTCGCGAAAGCGTAAACAACACTATCTTTAACTCTATAAATTCCATATCGTAATGCAGACTTCACTAAAGCTAAAATTACTTATACCGATACTTTGTTTACTGGTACAAACTGGTGTCTTTTCTCAAAGTTATAGTGGTAGTAGTGACCTTCGTATCACAGATATGGTTTATGGAACCTTGCTCACCCCAGAAACTCCCACTTCAAAACTTGCGATAATTATTCCAGACTCAGGCCCAACAGATCGCGATGGAAACCAGCAAATGATGCGCAATAACAGCTTAAAACTTCTCGCCGAAGGTCTAGCTCAAGAGGGTGTCGCTAGTTTTAGATATGACAAGAGGGTACTTACATTATTAAAGAAAAATGCGCTTCAAGAAGATAAACTGGACTTCACAATGTTTATAGATGATGCAGTAGCTGTTATAGATTACTTTAATAAACAAGGACGTTTTAAAGAAGTCTTTATCATAGGTCACGGGCAAGGGTCACTCATAGGGATGGTTGCTGCTCAACAAACAGCTACAAGTGGTTTTATATCACTTACTGGAGCCGGACAATCAATAGATCAATCTATTATTAATCAAATAGCATTACAAATGCCAGACCTTAAAGACAAGGCGGCAACAGCTTTTAAAACACTTAAAGAAAAAGGAAAGGTAAAAGACTACTCTCCTGCCCTAGGATCTATTTTTAGGCCAGCCGTGCAACCGTTTATGGCAAGCTGGATGCGTTATAACCCCAGTGAAGAGATTGCAAAACTTAAGATACCTGTTCTCATTATAGATGGTACAAATGATTTACAAACTTCTCCAGAAGAAGCTATAAAACTACAAGCTGCCCTTCCAGCAGCTAGTTTATCCCACATAGAGGGGATGAATCACGTCTTACGTATTACAGGTAAAGACAATCTTGAAAACTCAAAAACATATAATAATACCGCCTTACCTATTGCCTCTGCGCTTATAGACACCTTAAGTGCGTTTATAAATCGTGAGTAACACCTCTAGTATTAAACAGAAAGCATAAAGATTATTATATGGGGTTAAAAGCTTCTTAAATTTAAGTTATAGCATAGCCATTTTATTTACTTTTAGGCATAACCAATCAATATTAATGCTTAAATACGTTTTATCTATCGCAATACTAGTTGCGAGCCTTACTACCTATGCACAGACTAAGGAGGTAGGTGTAAAATTTATAAATTCACCCATTACCGTAGACGGCTCGCTAGATGAGCCAGTATGGAACGAGACGAAACCAGCAACAAACTTCTGGCAATACTTCCCTACAGATACCATACAGGCTCCATATCAATCTGAAATAAGATTTTTATATACAGACAAGACACTTTATGTAGGTATTAAAGTATTTTCTCAAGGAGATGACTATGTGATACCCTCGCTAAAGCGTGACTTTAGAGCTGGCGGAAGTGATAATATCACTTTAATGTTTGACACTTTTAATGATGGAAACAATGCTTTCTTATTTGGCTCAAATCCCTTAGGTATACGTCGCGAGGCTCTCGTATCTGGTGGTGGTACAGACTTAAGAGGTTTTACGACTAGCTGGGATACAAAATGGGTAGGTGAGACTAAGCAGTATGATGGCTATTACATTTGTGAGTGGGCCATCCCTATGAGTGCCTTTAAATTTAGAGAAGGCGAGACCAGGTGGCGCTTTAACAGTTACCAGTTTGACACCCAAGATAATACTAGAAACACGTGGATTAACATCCCCCAAAATCAGTTTATATTTAATCTGGCTTATATGGGAGATATGGTTTTTGAAAAACCGCTAGGTAACTCAAAAAGTCCCATATCAATTATTCCATATATAAATGCGATAGCAGGTCAAGATAGAGAACTACCAGATGATTTTACAGAAGTAAAAGTGGGTGGTGATGCTCGTTTTACTATAGGTAATAGTCTTAATTTAGACGTCACCATTAACCCAGATTTCTCACAGGTAGAGGTAGATAATGCCATCACAAATCTCTCACGTTTTGAGGTGGGGCTACCAGAGAGACGCCAGTTTTTTATAGAAAATAGTGACCTCTTTGCAGATTTTGGAGATCCTAGAGCGGCAAATCCATTTTTTTCGAGACGTATAGGTATCGCAGAAGACTTTGAGGGAAATACCATTATAAATAATATTGTAGCTGGAGCAAGACTAAGTGGCAAAGTAAATAACAACTTGCGCGTAGGTCTCCTCAATATGCAAACCGAAAAGGACGAGCGCAATGAGATCTCTGCAAATAATAATACTGTAATTGCCTTACAGCATAGAGTTTTTAGCCGGTCAAACATCTCTGCTATTTTTGTAAACAGACAAGCCACAGGTAATGAAACTTTTGTAGAACCTGGCGAGCAATACAACAGACTAGTAGGTCTTGATTATAATCTTGCAAATGAGGATAACAGTTGGAACGGTAAATTTTACCTACACAAATCTTTTAGCCCTGGTGTAGAGCGCAAAGACTTTTCTGGGGGAGCCCGCATTGAGTATAATAGAAATAACTGGAGAGCAACCAGCGCTACCCTCTTTGTTAACGAAGACTTTAACTCAGACCTAGGTTTTATACCTCGTAAGGATATTTTTAGAAATTTTTCAAAACTTGAGCGCCTCATATTCCCCAAGTCTGGAGCAATAAATAGACATATATTCTCTCTCAACTCATTTTATGTGTGGCGACCAGAGCTAGACTTCACACTAGGTGATCGCACGCTCTCTCCACAGTGGGAAGCAGAGTTTAAAAATACAGCCAGCCTTGCTGTAAAGCCACGAGCACGTTTTACTAAGCTTTTTGACACCTTTGACCCGTCGCGCTCAGAAGGTTTAGAACTTCCAGAAGGCAGTGAGTATAGTTATAATAGTATAGAGCTTGAGTATAATTCAGATAGAAGAAAGGCACTTTCATATACCTCAAATGCTACCTATGGAGACTACTTTAATGGTGAGATTTTAACACTAAGAGCAGGAGCCACACTACGTTTACAACCTAAGTTAATTATAGGTTTTAACGCGCGTTATGATAAAATAAACCTTCCTGCCCCCTACTCAGATAATGACATCTGGCTCGTAAGCCCTCGTGTGGAAGTGACATTTACAAAAAACCTATTTTGGAACACCTTGCTTCAATACAGTACCTTGCAAGATAACTTTGGTATCAATTCTAGGTTGCAGTGGCGTTTTGCTCCTTTATCAGATTTATTTTTGGTTTATAATGACAACTATTTTACAGATACCACCTTTGCGCCACGCTTCAGAAGTATAAATTTAAAGCTCACTTACTGGCTCTATTTATAGGGATTTTCATATTTTCGGGACGCTTCTAGATAAATTAGGAGCGATTATTTTTTACGCTTTCGCGAAAGCGTAAACACCCTCACAACTATGGAGAACACACCTTATTTTACAAATGATGCTATTGTCTTTGGCCTCATAGCTCTTGCACTAGCGGGCATATTTTACACCTCTGGAAAGAAAACAGGCTTTTGGGGTAAGTTTTATGGCATTGTACCAGCCTTACTATTATGTTATTTGATTCCTGCTATATTTAATAGTGTAGGATTAATAGACGCAGAGCGTAGCCAGCTATATTATGTAGCGAGCCGCTACTTGCTACCTGCTTCTCTTGTACTTATGACCTTAAGTATAGACCTTAAAGCTATTGTAAATCTGGGTCCTAAGGCACTTATTATGTTCTTCACGGGGACCTTAGGTATCGTAATAGGCGGGCCGCTTGCTATTTTATTAATCTCTGCCATTTCACCAGAGACGGTGGGTGGTGCTGGCCCAGATGCGATATGGAGAGGGCTGTCTACACTAGCAGGTAGCTGGATAGGTGGCGGTGCAAATCAAGCAGCTATGCTAGAAATTTATAAATACAATCCTGCCAAGTATGGGCAAATGGTACTCGTAGACATAGTAGTAGCAAACGTATGGATGGCAGTATTACTCCTAGGGATAGGCAAATCAAAACGCATAGATGCATGGCTTAAGGCAGATAACACAGCTATAGAAAAATTAAAAGAAAAGGTATCAACCTTTGCCGAAGGTGTAAAACGTAACCCCACTCTTAATGACCTAATGGTAATGCTGGGACTTGCCTTTGGCGCTGTAGGTATTGCACACTGGGGAGCAAGTGGTATGTCTTCCTTATTTTCTAATATCCCTAAAGAGTCTGCGCTTTCATCTTTTGGTTCTACCTTTTTCTGGATGATTACAATTGCTACAGCCATAGGTATTTTGCTTTCGTTTACAAAGGCAAAAAACTATGAAGGCGCTGGAGCAAGTAAGATAGGTAGTGTTTTTATCTATATACTGGTTGCAAGCATAGGTATGAAAATGGATTTACTAAGTATATTTGATAACCCAGGGCTTATAGCTATAGGGTTTGTCTGGATGGGTATACACGCTGGCCTACTTATACTTGTGGCAAAACTAGTAAAAGCTCCCTTTTTCTTCCTTGCAGTGGGAAGTCAGGCAAATGTGGGAGGAGCAGCCTCTGCCCCTGTTGTTGCAGCAGAGTTTCACCCGTCACTAGCAAGTGTGGGAGTGTTGCTAGCGGTCTTTGGCTACGTAGTAGGAACCTATGGTGCGATATTGTGTACAATTTTAATGGAAATGGCCTCTGCAGGCTAGTTTTGTTTGTAAAATAATGAGATATTTGCGCCCTTAACAAGACTATATTATGACTAGAATTACATACCTTTTATTAGTAAGCTTTTTAATTATCTCGTGTTCAAAATCGGGTAACTTAACACTTACAGGAACCGTAAAAGGCCTTAAAAAAGGAACTCTTTATGTGCAGCATATACAAGATACTGCACTCGTAAATATAGACTCTCTAGAAATAGATGGAGAGCCAGAGTTTGAGTTTATACTAGACATAAAAGAGCCAGAGGTTTACTATTTACATCTAAGTAAAGAAAATGAGTCTGGCTATGATGATCGCATACCTTTCTTTGCAGAAGAGGGCGCTATTAATATCACCACATCTCTTAAAAACTTTGAAGGATTTGCCGCAGTAATAGGGTCAGAAAACCAAATGTACTGGCAGGAGTTTCAAAATATGAACAAGCAGTTTAATGATAAAAACCTGGATCTTATAAAAGGTTCTTTTGAGGCTAGACAGAGCGGTGTACAAGAAGATATTGTAGCTTATGATGACTCACTACAAAGCCTTCTCAAAAGAAAGTATTTATACACGGGTAACTTTGCGGCTGTACATAAAGACAAGGAGGTAGCCCCTTACCTACTTTTAACACAGATTCCTGATGCTGCAACTTCTTATCTAGATACCCTTTACAAGACATTCCCGAGAAAGACTAGGCAATCTCTTTACGGTAAACAGGTAAAAAAATTGCTTGAGGAGCGCAAGGCAAATTAATGCCACTCTGTTGATAAACAACGCTTAATTTACCATCACAAACTGAAGCTCATCTTCAGAAATTACAGTATTTTTGCATTCAAAATAAGAACTATGGCAAATATTAGAGATTTAAAGAAAGATATCAATTTTGTACTAGGTGACATCATTGATGCCGTGTACGTATGGGAAGCGCTTAACCCAAAAGAAGATGCCGCTAAAGGTGAAGCGATTATAGATGACGCAATTAAGACATTTGATACCCTTATTGCAAAGGTAAATGACCGTAAGGTTGAAAATAGAGGAAAAAATTTAGAAGCCGTACGTGCTGATCTTGAGAGAGATGCAAGCGGTCTTATTGAAAGAATTAATAAGCTTTAATTTTTTTTCAAATTGAGGTTGCAAATATGATATAAATGCTATTATATTTGCACCCGCAATGCCGATGTAGCTCAGCTGGCTAGAGCAGCTGATTTGTAATCAGCAGGTCGTGGGTTCGAGTCCCTCCATCGGCTCAAAAAGGTCTTCTTTTATAGAAGACCTTTTTTGTTTTAAAGCTATTACGATTATTAAAAGTAAATGTAGATGTGAGTACGCTTTCGCGAAAGCGTAAAAAGATTACAGCCCTTTTATTACAGAAAGCGCTTTAGGAATGTGCTTACCAGCCATCATACTATTAAAACGCATTTTAACGGTGCCTGTAGCATCTATAACAAAGGTCTCTCGTCCTGGCAACAAACCTAGAAGTTCGTTCTTTACACCGTATAAACGACGTATTTTATTATTTTGATCTGAAAGAGTATCAAAAGGTAGATTGTGCTTTGCTCTAAATCGTTTATGACTCGCTACGCTATCTGCACTTATACCGAATACTTTTGCTCCTGCATCTGTAAAATCTTGATACTGATCTCTAAAACTACAGGCTTGTGCAGTACACCCAGGTGTGAAATTTTTAGGGTAAAAATATATTACCAGAGGTACTTGCCCCAGTAGTGAATCTATAGAAACATCTATACCATCTTGATTTTTTAGACTAAAGCCGGGTGCCTTATCTCCTACTTTTAATGCCATTTACTCTCCTTTATAGGTTACAAAATTGCGTGGTGTCTCATATAGGGTCACCTCAAGATCAAATTTAGGCTCTAGTACTGTTTTAATTCTATTATAAATGACCACAGCAATATTTTCGGCCGTTGGATTGAGCTCTTTAAACTCTTCAATCTCAAGGTTGAGATTTTTATGATCTAGATAGTCTTCTACCTGAGCTTTTATAATATCCTTTAAAATTTTGAGGTCTATTAAAAATCCAGTTTCTGGGTCTATCTCTCCAGTAACACTTACAGTAAGATCGTAATTATGACCGTGAAAATTAGGGTTACTACACTTGCCAAAAATCTGGCTATTTTTTTCATCATTCCAGTCTGGCCTGTATAACCTATGTGCAGCGTTAAAGTGTGCTTTTCTGTGTGCAGTTATTCTCATCGCTTAATATGGTTATAGAATTTATCAAATATAATTTTAAACCAAGCTGTATATAGTTCTGGGTTACTTGCTATATCTTGCTTAACCTTTTCTAAATCCATCCATTTCCAGGCGGCTACTTCATCTTTATTTATGACTGGTTCTTGCTCTGAGTGACCTATAAGGATATGATCTAGCTCGTGCTCTGTAAGGCCATTATCAAAAGGCGCTTTGTATATGAAAGAAATACTTTCTTCTAGAGGAACCGAGAAGCCCATCTCCTCTTGTAACCTACGGGTACCAGCTTCTATATTGCTCTCACCATCGCGCTGGTGACTACAACAGGTGTTAGTCCATAAGCCGGGGCTGTGATATTTATGAAGCGCTCGCTGCTGGAGCATAAGCTCATTTTTATCATTGAAGACAAATACAGAAAAAGCGCGGTGTAGTACTGCTTTTTCGTGAGCTTCCATTTTGGGCATTAGCCCTATTTTATTGTCATTTTCATCTACTAAGATGACTAATTCTTCTTTCATAAGCTTTGTAAAAATACGAATAACTCATAAAAAAAGCGCCTCATATGAGACGCTCTTAAAATTATTGAAAGTAAATACCTTAGTTATTATCTAAAACTATAAACTCACTTCTTCTGTTAAGTTGATGTTGTTCTTCACTACACTGAACACCGTTTGAACATTCATTAACTAGCTGAGACTCTCCATAACCGCGACCAGAAAGTCTAGATGGATTAATTCCCTTTGCAATAAGCCAGTCTCTAGTAGATACATTACGGTTTTGTGATAGTGTACGGTTGTACTCATCATTACCTCTACTATCTGTGTGTGATCTTACGTCTATACGTACAGAAGGATACGTTTCCATATACACCAGTACTTTTGCAAGCTCAATCTCTGCATCTGATCTTATGTAGTACTTATCAAAGTCAAAATATATAGGGTTAAGATTTAATATTTTTGCAATATCATCTCCTGGTTTAGCAATTTGAACAGCACGTTCTAATTGTAAAAACTCTTGAATTTCACCTGATAGATTAGGAGTAGACACTCTCTTTTCTACTGTAGTGTATCCATCTTTAGATCCTCTTAAAAGATATTTTGCATCACATTCTGGTTCAAACTCAAAAGTTGCTTTTCTACCAGTAACTATAGATTCAATAAGATTACTCTTATCATCATATAAAGCTACAGTAGCACCTTTTAAAAGCTCTTCTGTATTTTTATCTGTTACATTACCAGTTAGTAATATTTCGCAAAGAGGTTCTGGTCTTCTAAGCTCTCTTATCATATAGATGTCATCATCTATACCAGATTTACCACGGTTAGAAGAAAGAAATCCAGTTTTAGTTTCAGAATCAATTATGAATGCAAAATCATCTTTAGATGTATTTGCAGGCTCTCCAATATTAAGTATGGTTACATCCTCACCAGTTGCATCAAGATTAGTTAAGAAAATATCTAAACCACCAAGACCTGGATGACCGTTTGAAGCAAAGAATAGATCATTTGCTGCGCTTACATATGGAAAACTTTCTCTTCCTTCAGTATTAATTCTATTACCAAGATTTACTGGTTCTCCATACGTACCATCATCATTAATTGCTACATACCATAAGTCTGCTTGACCTAAAGTACCTGGCATATCTGAAGAGAAGTATAATTTTTTACCATCTGGGCTTAAAGCCGGATGAGCTACAGTATAATTATCACTATTGAATGGTAATTCTTTAACTCCTCCCCAAGCGCCATTTTTATAGCTCGCGCGGTACAACTTTAACTGGTTAGTACCTGTACTATCTTTACTAAAGATGCCATTGCTATAGTTATTACGTGTGAAGTACATAACACTATCCCCTTTTGCAAATACAGGAGAACTCTCGTGATATTGCGTATTTAGGTTAGCGCTAAATGGTTTAGCAAACTTAGTTCCACCGTCTTGCCCTACTTTACTAGTATCTACTTGGTATAAGTTTAAGAATGGTTGACCGTTCCATTTATGCACACGTTTTGTATAACCACCTGTATCTCTATTTGAGGCAAAAATCAATTTGTCCTTATACAAAGCAGATCCAAAATCTGAGTATCCGGAATTAATCTGAGTGATAGAAACATCGTAAGCTCCTTTTTGCTTTTCAATCTCTCTAAGATAATCAGGTGCTTTTCTAAATAGTACAGCTCTAGTATCATCCTCTCCAAGGTCATAAAAGCGAGCCATCATCTTATCAGATAATGCATAATCTTTTGTTGCTCTTAATGACGTTGCATATCTAAAATATACTTCTGGTTCTACATCTTCTGGGAATTGCTCTATAAGCTTTCCATAATATGTTGCTGCTTCATCATATTTTGCATTTAAATAATATGAGTCTGCGAGTCTTTTAAAGAGATCACCAGATTCATAACCTTTATCAACTACTTTTTGATAAATTTCTTGAGAGTTTACATAATCATATTGATTAAATCTCTTTGTTCCTCTTTCTATCTTCTTTTCCTGCGCGTATCCTAAAAATGCAGTAAGAAGAAATATAAATAATGTAATTTTTTTCATAGTACTGTATTAAAAGAATCGTGGTGTTAACATTCTATCATACTCGTTAAAGAGTTCAAATCTTAAAAACACTTCAAAACTACCGTCATTATAGACAGTATCACCTAAGTCTGTGCTCTCTCTGTCATAAGCAAGCCCTATCAACATACTGTCTGATACTTGAAAACCTACAAGGCCGCTTAATGCAGCGCTCCATCTGTAAGCCGCTCCTAGGTGAAGCTTTTCCATTACCAAAAAGTTTGCAGTGAGATCAACTTGTAATGGGGCTCCTTGAACCATTTTGACAAGTGTACTAGGCTTAAATTTGAGTTGATCACTTATATCAAATGTGTATCCCATTATACCGTAGTAATGAATACGCTCTTTTGCTATAAAACTAGCTCCATTGCTATTATTACCTACATCAAAATGCTCTGTTTGAATAAGATTAGGCACACTTACACCAGCATAAAAATTATCTGTATGATAGTATAAACCAGCACCTATAATAGGTGATATTTTATTATCAATATTTTGAGAAAATCTAGGATCTGTCACATCAAATAATGTAAGCTTAGTGAAGTCTACATCTAGTATGTGTCCTCCAGCTTTAAGTCCAAAACTTAATTTTCCAGACTCTGAAGTATTAACTGTATAACTAAAATCTGCCCCAACATAAGTCTCCTGCGACGGTCCAAGTGCATCGTTTACAATAGAAAGTCCAAGACCTACTTTACCTTCACCTATAGGTGAGTGTATACTTAAACTCTGTGTACGTGGTGCTCCGTCTAGACCAACCCATTGACTTCTGTGTAGACCTACAATACTTGTAACTCCTCTGTTTCCAGCATAAGCCGGATTGATTGCCACGGTATTATACATATACTGCGTATACTGTGGGTCTTGCTGAGCGTTTACTTGGGTAAAACTTAGCATCGTAATCACTAGTAATACGATGAGATGTAGCTTTTTCATTCTAATCTTAGTTTAAATCATTTAGTAAAATGACTTCCGATGTTTAAACGGAATTGTCATTTTACTAGATGTTATTGTTATTACGCTTTCGCGAAAGCGGTTTTCTAATTATCGGTTAATATATAAATATCCACTTAATCGTTTCAATCCGTCTTCAGTTTGATAGTTGATTAGGTAGTAATATGTTCCTTCTGGAAGTTCCTTATCACTATTGATAGTAGCTCTTCCATCTGAAATACCTCTAAAGACTACTGATGTGTTATCATATCCATTTCCTTCGAACACTTGAACACCCCATCTGTTGAAAATCTGAACATTATTATCTGGGAAGTCTACAATTCCTTCAATAATAAATACATCATTCTGTCCATCTCCGTCTGGTGACATACCAGTAAATACTTCAAGGTCTGTTACATTAAGAACACTTGGTATTACTGTTATTGTTGGATCATCAGGGTTACCATCTCCATTAATATCAACATTTGTATCATCTGTAGGATCATCAGATAGGTCAATTAACTCTACTCCATCAGGTAATATACCGCTTACAGTAGCTTGGTTAATAACTGTTCCATTTTCGATATCCTCCTCAGTAATAAGGTATGTAGCCGTAAATGTTGTGCTATCAGATTCTCCTGGTAATAATGTAATAGGACCTCCATCTACATCAACTAGTGGATCAGTAATTACGATATCTTCAATAGTTAATTCTCCAGTGTTTGTTACTGTGAATGTATATTGAATAATCTCTCCTGGTTCAAATACTCCATCACCGTTAAGATCGATAAGCTCACCTGTTTTTTCAAGAGCTATTGAATTTGCTCCTGTAGGTAAAATAGTAATAGTTACATCTTCTTCACCCTCAACAGTACTATCATCATCTGATGTATCTTCTACGTCATCTCCATTAGGATTCTGACCAGTTGCAAGTGCTTGGTTTTCTACCATTCCTGCATCTACATCGTCTTGTGTTAATACATACTCAGCTACAAACGTTGTTGCATCACTAGCTCCTGGCACTAAATCAATAGGACCGCCAGTTACTGTTACTAATGGATCTGTTACACTAATGTTTGTTACCGTTACATTTCCTGTGTTTGTCACTGTGAAGTTATAAGTGATTGTCTCACCAGCTTGTGCAAAACCATCTCCATCCTCATCATTGAACGTTCCAGTCTTAACAATTGCTATTGCTCCTGGATCTTCTGGCAGCTCTGTGATTGTAATATCATCCTCACCTTCTTCAGTACTATCATCATCTGATGTATCTTCTACGTCATCTCCATTAGGATTCTGACCAGTTGCAAGTGCTTGGTTTTCTACCATTCCTGCATCTACATCGTCTTGTGTTAATACATACTCAGCTACAAACGTTGTCGCATCACTAGCTCCTGGTACTAAATCGATAGGACCGCCAGTTACTGTTACTAATGGATCTGTTACAATAATGTTTGTTACTGTTACATTTCCTGTGTTTGTTACTGTGAAGTTATAAGTGATTGTCTCACCTACTTGTGCAAAACCATCTCCATCCTCATCATTGAACGTTCCAGTCTTAACAATTGCTATTGCTCCTGGATCTTCTGGTAAATCTGTGATTGTTATATCATCATCACCTTCTTCAGTACTATCATCATCTGATGTATCTTCTACGTCATCTCCATTAGGATTCTGACCAGTTGCAAGTGCTTGGTTTTCTACCATTCCTGCATCTACATCGTCTTGAGTTAATACATACTCAGCTACAAACGTTGTCGCATCACTAGCGCCCGGCACTAAATCGATAGGACCGCCAGTTACTGTTACTAATGGATCTGTTACAATAATGTTTGTTACTGTTACATTTCCTGTGTTTGTTACTGTGAAGTTATAAGTGATTGTCTCACCAGCTTGTGCAAAACCATCTCCATCTTCATCATTGAACGTTCCAGTCTTAACAATTGCTATTGCTCCTGGATCTTCTGGCAGCTCTGTGATTGTAATATCATCCTCACCTTCTTCAGTACTATCATCATCTGATGTATCTTCTACGTCATCTCCATTAGGATTCTGACCAGTTGCAAGTGCTTGGTTTTCTACCATTCCTGCATCTACATCGTCTTGTGTTAATACATACTCAGCTACAAACGTTGTCGCATCACTAGCTCCTGGTACTAAATCAATAGGACCGCCAGTTACTGTTACTAATGGATCTGTTACAATAATGTTTGTTACTGTTACATTTCCTGTGTTTGTCACTGTGAAGTTATAAGTGATTGTCTCGCCAGCTTCTGCAAAACCATCTCCATCTTCATCATTGAACGTTCCAGTCTTAACAATTGCTATTGCTCCTGGATCTTCTGGTAAATCTGTGATTGTTATATCATCGTCACCTTCTACTGTACTATCATCATCTGATGTATCTTCTACGTCATCTCCACTTGGGTTCTGACCAGTTGCAAGTGCTTGGTTTTCTACCATTCCTGCATCTACATCGTCTTGTGTTAATACATACTCAGCTACAAACGTTGTCGCATCACTAGCTCCTGGTACTAAATCAATAGGACCGCCAGTTACTGTTACTAATGGATCTGTTACAATAATGTTTGTTACCGTTACATTTCCTGTGTTTGTCACTGTGAAGTTATAAGTGATTGTCTCACCTACTTGTGCAAAACCATCTCCATCTTCATCATTGAACGTTCCAGTCTTAACAATTGCTATTGTTCCTGGATCTTCTGGTAAATCTGTGATTGTTATATCATCATCACCTTCTACTGTACTATCATCATCTGATGTATCTTCTACGTCATCTCCATTAGGATTCTGACCAGTTGCAAGTGCTTGGTTTTCTACCATTCCTGCATCTACATCGTCTTGTGTTAATACATACTCAGCTACAAACGTTGTTGCATCACTAGCTCCTGGTACTAAATCGATAGGACCGCCAGTTACTGTTACTAATGGATCTGTTACAATAATGTTTGTTACTGTTACATTTCCTGTGTTTGTTACTGTGAAGTTATAAGTGATTGTCTCACCAGCTTGTGCAAAACCATCTCCATCTTCATCATTGAACGTTCCAGTCTTAACAATAGCTATTGTTCCTGGATCTTCTGGCAGCTCTGTGATTGTAATATCATCCTCACCTTCTTCAGTACTATCATCATCTGATGTATCTTCTACGTCATCTCCATTAGGATTCTGACCAGTTGCAAGTGCTTGGTTTTCTACCATTCCTGCATCTACATCGTCTTGTGTTAATACATACTCAGCTACAAACGTTGTCGCATCACTAGCTCCTGGTACTAAATCGATAGGACCGCCAGTTACTGTTACTAATGGATCTGTTACAATAATGTTTGTTACTGTTACATTTCCTGTGTTTGTTACTGTGAAGTTATAAGTGATTGTCTCACCAGCTTCTGCAAAACCATCTCCATCTTCATCATTGAACGTTCCAGTCTTAACAATTGCTATTGCTCCTGGATCTTCTGGTAAATCTGTGATTGTTATATCATCATCACCTTCTTCAGTACTATCATCATCTGATGTATCTTCTACGTCATCTCCATTAGGATTCTGACCAG
>JAHDEV010000011.1 GCA_020628615.1 Dokdonia sp. | reverse complement strand
GCCATTACAATGTTTGCAGTACCAGTAACCGAAGCCTCGTCAAGTAGCATATATGCTCCAGTAAGTCCTTCTGGTGCTTCTACACCATAAAAACGCTCCTCGCGATTGTAGCGAAATTTTGCTCCTAGTTTTATAAATCCTTCAAAGTGCGTATCAAGACGACGACGACCTATTTTGTCACCCCCTGGACGTGGGATATACCCTTTACCAAAACGTGCTAGTAATGGCCCTACAATCATTATAGAACCACGTAGACCGCTTCCTTCTTTCTTAAATTTCTCGCTTTCTAGATAATCAAGATCTAGCTCATCTGCCTGAAAGGTAAAAACACCTTTTTCTAACTTCTCAACCTTTACACCTAGATTTTGCAAGATCATAATGAGCTTGTTTACATCTATAATGTCTGGTACGTTACTAATGGTTACTTTTTCAGGAGTAAGCAGTACGCCACATAGTATTTGTAATGCTTCATTTTTTGCTCCTTGTGGTTGAATATCACCTTTAAGCTGGTGACCGCCTTCTATCTGAAATGTTGCCATAGGTAGATTGAGGTATATTTTTTAATAACGCTTCTTACGGTTATTGTTTTTTGAATAATTTCTTTTCTTTACTGGGTTGTCTGCAGCTTTGGCTTTTTTATTAGCACGTATTAATCTATCAGAATCACGTAACTGCTCGTCACGCTCTTTAAGATTGATCTCACCGTTACTAAGCTCAAAAAGGTGATCAAAGATTACATCATCCTCTACGGTGTCTTTGTTCCAGTTTAAGAAACACTTTTTCATATGGTTTGCAATAGTCATTGCAAGCCCTTCACGCATCTCTCCTTTTTCCCAAGAGACCGCTACATCTATCATACGCTTTATGTTGTTACCATAAAAACGATATTTGGGATGATTTTGAGGGTACTCTAGAGGTTCTGGACGCTCTGCAAGCTCTTCTCTAGATGGTTTTCCGTATGGAGACTCTACATCTAGTTTAAAATCAGACATTATAAATAACTGATCCCATAATTTATGTTGAAAATCTGGTACATCACGCAAGTGCGGTTGTAAATTACCCATCACCGCAATAATTGCTTTTGCAGTTTTGTTACGCTCTTCGGCGTCTTCCATTGCCGTCGCATCATTAACCATTTTTTGAATATGGCGCCCGTACTCGGGTATGATGAGATGGACTCTCTCCGTGTTGTACTCTAATTGATCTATCAATTGTAAAAAATTAAGTGAAGTTATCTTTTATGTAAAGACACCTGCAAAATACTAAAATTTGTATAAATGCTTACAGGTTTAATAAATTGATAACAGTTATTTGTTATAAGTACGCTTTCGCGAAAGCGTAATCACCCCTATAGAGAGATGACACCCTCTACCTCTGCCACTTCTTTGTACTTTGCTATAACCGCGTCTGGGTTTTTCATACGTACATTTATAGAAACGCTGGTATACTTACCTGTGCGGGATGCATTTTTCTTTATTACGGCACCTAGATGATCAAAAATCTTAACGATTTGTGCTTCCTTTTCGGCGCTTGCTGGCACTATAAATTTATACAAATATGGTGCTGGCCACATTGAAGTGTCTGCTAGCTGTGCTTTTAATTTTATGTAAAATTCTTCTGTTTTCTTTCCTGAATCCATCTTCTTATTTTCTATTGCAAAGATACTGAAATCACATTCTCTGTAGTTTGCTTAATTTTGCTTTAAAGATTACCATTTTTATGCCAAAAAGAATACTCCTCATAGGTGGCCCTTCTACAGGAAAAACGACATTACTTAATCACTTAGAAAATCTAGGCTATGCCTGCCTAGAAGAAATATCACGACAAGTGATAAGCAATGCCCAAAAGGAGGGCATTGACCAGCTTTTTTTAGAGAAGCCATTACTCTTTTCTACCCTGTTAAGAGATGCACGTATCAAGCAATTTAAGGATGTAGAGGGTTTTAAAAATGATTTTGTTTTTATAGATCGCGGCATACCTGACACGGTGGCATATATGGACTTTGTAAATCAAGAATATCCAGAAGATTTTATTGAGGCTTGTAAAGCACATATTTATGATCTTGTTTTTATATTACCTACTTGGGAAAAAATACACGTGATTGATCAAGAACGTTATGAAACCTTTGAACAAGCAAAAGAAATAGAAGAACACCTTGTACAGACTTATAAACAGTATGGCTACTCGCCTATACCTGTACCTACTGGCCCTGTAGAAGATAGAGCACAGTTTATACTTAACACACTTACTTCTTGATAGATAAAGCAAAAGATATACTCACCACATACTGGGGTCATAGTAATTTTAGACCGCAACAAGCAGAGATAATAAAAAACGTACTTGCTGGTGAGGATAGTATTGCTTTATTACCCACTGGTGGTGGTAAATCCTTATGTTACCAGCTACCTTCACTGCTACTAGATGGAATTACCATTGTGGTATCGCCACTCATTGCTTTGATGAAAGATCAAGTAATAGGCTTACAAGAAAAAGGGATAAAAGCACTGTCTATAACAAGTGGCATAAGCTATGGAGAACTAGACACCTTACTTGATAATTGTATTTATGGTAATTATAAGCTCCTTTATCTTTCACCAGAACGATTACAGCAAGAACTAGTACAAGAACGCATAAAGCTTATGAATGTAAGCCTTATTGCGGTAGATGAGGCGCACTGTATCTCACAATGGGGTCACGATTTTAGGCCGGCATATAGAGATATTTCAAAACTTAGAGCTTTAAAACCTAACTGCCCCATTATTGCTCTCACCGCCACTGCTACAACTAAGGTACTTGAGGATATAACTACTTTACTAGACCTTAAACAACCACAATTATTTAAAACTTCATATCATAGAAAGAACCTCACATATAAAATAAGACTTGCTACAGATAAGTTTTATGAGCTAGAAAACATACTAGCAAAAACACAGCAAAGCGCTATCGTATATGTACGTAATAGAAAGGCAACACTTAATACAGCTCATTTTTTAAAGGGACGAGGCATCACAGCAACCTCATATCACGGAGGTATGTCTAGGGAGGAGCGTCATAAACAATACTTAGCCTGGCGTACAAATAAAGTACAGGTAATGGTGGGTACAAGTGCCTTTGGTATGGGTATAGACAAAGTAGATGTAGATACCGTAGTGCACTTAGAAATTCCGGACAGTATAGAAAACTACTTTCAAGAAGCAGGAAGAGCAGGAAGGGCAGGTCAAGAATCTCAAGCCGTACTACTGTACAATGAGAACGACGAGGTACGTTTAGAAAACCAGTTTCTTAAAGTAATACCAGACACTCATACGGTAAAAAAAACCTATAAACATCTAGTAAACTATTTTCAAATCTCATACGGAGAGGGACAAGATAGCTTACACCGCTTTAACTTTAGTGAGTTTTGTGGCGCTTATAAATTACACACCATTCTCACCTATAATGCTTTGCAGGTATTAGATCGCAATAGCGTCATAAGTTTATCTCAAGAGTTTACTAAGAGAGCAACTATTAACTTTAAAGTAAATGACTTTGCACTCACCTATTACTTACTACGAAACAATCAACTAGATGATGTTGTAAAGGCTGTATTACGTACATATGGAGCAGTCTTCGAACAGGTGACTAATATCAACTATAATATCATTGCAAATAAAGCTGGCAAAACGCTAGAGCAAGTACACCAAGTCCTCCTCACGCTAGACCAAGATGATATAATAGATTACGAGCATCAAAACTTTGACACGGCAATCACCTTTTTAGTCCCTAGAGAAGATGACCGTACTATTAATGTGATTGCTCCGTTTATAAAAACCCAAGAAAACTACAAGAAAAACCAAGTACAAGCCGTTAAAGACTATATAGCAAATGACACTACGTGTAGAGCTATACAGCTTATGCATTACTTTGATGAAGTACTGGACAAGCCTTGTGGTAATTGTGATGTATGCAAAAACCGAACGGTTATAAAAACCAGAACATCTATAGATAATGCCATTATAGATTTACTTAAAGGAGGTGCAAAAAGTTCGCGAGAAATTGCACAACTAGCATACCCACAACAGACAATAATCAATTCTATTCGACTACTTTTGGAGCAGAAAAAAATAGCCATATTACCCAATAATACATACACCCTATTATGAGAGATTTACGCATAGTTTTTATGGGCACGCCAGAGTTTGCTGTGACCATATTACACGGTTTACTAGATGAAGGTTATAATGTAGTAGGTGTTATTACAGCGCCAGACAGACCAGCAGGTAGAGGTCAGAAAATAAGAGAGAGTGATGTCAAGGCATTTGCAAAAGCAAGAAACCTCAACATCTTACAGCCTACTAACCTTAAGAGTGAAGACTTTTTACAAGAACTTGAAGCACTTAAGGCAAACCTTCAAATTGTGGTTGCCTTTAGAATGCTGCCAGAAGCTGTCTGGAAAATGCCTGCTTATGGCACATTTAACCTACACGCATCATTACTTCCTCAATATCGAGGTGCAGCGCCTATAAACTGGGCGATTATAAACGGCGAGACAGAAACAGGCGTAACGACATTTTTTATAGATGAAAAAATAGACACCGGAGAAATTATCTTACAAGAATCACTAGCTATAGATGATAAAGAAAATGCAGGTCACCTGCACGACCGTCTTATGATAGCTGGTAAAGAACTTGTAATTAAAACGGTTAAAGCAATTGAGCGAGATGATGTAAAGACACATATACAAGACTCATCAAAAGAATTAAAAACTGCTTACAAGTTACATAGTGAAAATACCAGAATAAACTGGGATGCCCCACTTCAAGAAATTTACAATCATATAAGAGGGTTAAGCCCTTACCCTGCTGCTTATACCATACTAGAAAATGGTGGTAAGGAGCAACGCGTAAAAATTTATAGCGCTTTCGCGAAAGCGGATAAAGAGATGCTTATTCCCACTGGCGCCGTTACTCAGGTAGATGATTATCTCGCCATTGCAACGCCAGAGGGATACATATGTATCACAGAAATCCAACTTTCTGGAAAGAAAAAGATGGCCGTAAAGGACCTACTTAATGGTTACAAGTTTGATAAAAATGCCAAAATGCGCTAAACCCCCATAACCATTGACCTTAAGAGAATTACAAAATACACCCCTCTTTATCAACAAATGGGCATACTTATTAACAAAAACCCCGATTTCCCTTGCTATTGCTTGCGTAAGCGAATAATCCGTATAAATTTGTTAGGGAATTAAACATACAGTTTAAACACAATTAATTAATTAACAAATTATATTATGAACAAATCAGAATTAATCGACGGAATGGCAGAGCACGCTGGTATCACTAAAGCTGCAGCAAAAAAAGCATTAGAATCTTTCTTAGGAGACGTTGAAGGTACTCTTAAAAAAGGAGGACGTGTTTCTCTAGTAGGTTTTGGATCTTGGTCTGTATCTAAGCGTAATGCTCGTGAGGGAAGAAATCCTCAAACTGGAAAGACAATCAAAATCGCTGCTAAAAACGTAGTTAAGTTTAAAGCTGGATCTGAGCTTTCAAACTCTGTAAACTAGTCGATTTTAAGTGTTATATAAAGAAAGGAAGCAGTAATGCTTCCTTTTTTTTATGCCCTATTTATAATTATGTTTTTTGTTGCGCTTTCGCGAAAGCGTAAAAACTACATTTAAAAGTAACTCCCCACAAAGAATAGTACGGCAAGTAAAAATGTAGACAACGCCACTTTCTTTAATTCTGGATCAAGCAAGGCGTGCTCCTTTGTATTTCTTACCGTAAGCATATGCTTAACCAGTGGCAAAAATGCTATGATAGATACATAGTCTAAAAGATCTGTTGCTCTCAAGACTATAAAACTCACCCAGCAACAAATAGCTACTAGAAACAAGATGTTATGATAACGCACAGCTCCCTTCTGCCCTAAGATAACAGCGAGGGTATTTTTACCCACACGAGTATCAGACACGCGATCACGCATATTATTGAGATGCAATACCATTACAGAAAGTGCACCTATTGTTATAGCGGGTAATATATGTATGAACTGTATGTATTGTGTAAATAAAAAGAAAGAGCCCAGCACGCCTACTAACCCAAAAAACAAAAAGACAAATACATCTCCTAATCCTTTATAACCATAAGCACTCCGACCTACGGTATATTTTATGGCGGCAATAATGGCTGCAATACCCAGCAATAAAAATAACAATGATAATAGAAATTGATCCTTGCCAAAGGCGCTGTAAATCAAACTTAGTACAATCACTACTGTTATACTAGAAGTAATTATAATGGCTTTTTTAAGGTGTGCTGCAGTAAGTAAACCACTTTGCATTGCTCTTGCAGGCCCCACACGCTCATCATTATCTGTACCTTTTACCCCATCTCCATAATCATTTGCATAATTTGATAAGATTTGAAATCCAAGTGTAGCTAGTATAGCAAGGCCAAAAATGAGACCATTATAAGCATTTTCTTGTAACGCTAGGCCACCACCTACCAGTATACCAGCTATAGAGAGTGGTAAGGTACGAGGGCGAGCGGCACTAAGCCAGACTTTAAATGAAGGCATAAAATATTTTAAGTGCGTAAATGTACTATTTTCTTTAGGCATCTACTCATCTCAACTTTCAAAAGGATTTGCTAGATTAGCTACTATTAAAACACCCATCGTTATGAAACTAAAATATGCACTACTAAGCGCCACTGTAATTCTTTTACTTACAGCTTGTAAAAAAGAAGAGACTACTGTTGCTACACCCCCAGTACAGGAGAAAGCACCTTTCTTCTGGGACGCTGCAAATATGTACTTTTTACTAACAGATCGTTTTTATAACGGAGACACATCAAATGATGTAAATTTTAATAGAACAGAAGAAACTGCCACTTTAAGAGGTTTTGAAGGAGGAGACATAAAAGGAATTACAAAAAAAATTAAAGAGGGTTACTTTACAGATTTAGGAATTAATGCCATCTGGTTTACTCCCGTAGTAGAGCAAGTACACGGGCCAGTAGATGAAGGTACGGGTGTTACTTATGGCTATCACGGATACTGGACTAAGGACTGGACGGCTCTTGATCCAAATTTTGGAACAAAAGAAGACTTAAAAGAACTTATAGAGACTGCGCATACTAATGATATACGTATCGTTATGGATGTAGTTCTTAATCATACAGGTCCAGTGACAGAGCAAGATCCTTTCTGGGGTACAGACTGGGCTAGAGAAAACCCTAACTGCGCTTTTAGTACCTATGAGAATACAACAGCTTGCAGCCTTGTAGAAAATCTACCAGACATCCTTACAGAGAGTAAGGAAGAAGTAACCCTACCCGCTACTCTCGTAGAAAAGTGGAAAAATGAGGGTCGTTATGAAGAAGAGATAGCAGAACTAGACGCCTACTTTATATCTAATAACCTTAAAAAAACGCCACGTAACTATATCATAAAATGGCTTACAGATTATATACGAGAGTATGGTATAGATGCTTTTAGAGTAGACACGACAAAACACGTAGATGAAGAGTCTTGGGTAGTATTGCGTGCCCAAGCAGATAAAGCATTTGCAGATTTTAAGACCAACAATCCAGATCTAGTACTAGATGATACAGACTTTTTTATGTTTGGCGAAGTCTATAACTACTCTGTAGACGGTGGACTGGCTTATGATTTTGGCGACAAAAAGGTAAACTATTTCAAAAATGGATTTGATAACCTTATCAACTTTCAATTTAAGTATGATGCACAAGGTAGCTATGAGTCTTTGTTTCATAAATATGCTACCATAAAAGACTCACTATTTAAAGACAAGAGTTTTGTAAACTACGCAACCTCTCACGATGATGGGCAGCCATTTGACAAAGACCGTATTAAAGCTATAGAAACTGGCACAAAACTCCTCCTCACGACAGGTATCTCACAAGTATATTATGGTGATGAGACGGCACGTGATCTTACTATAGAAGGCACTCAAGGCGATGCTACTTTAAGAAGCTTTATGAACTGGGATACGCTGGATGAAGATGTACTCAGCCACTGGCAAAAATTAGGTGTTTTTAGAAAGAATCATCCATCTGTGGGTGCTGGTACTCACGAGATGCTTAGCGAGGCTCCTTATGTCTTTAAAAGAGCATTTACAAAAGACAACTTTACAGATACAGTAATCGTAGGTTTAGACCTAGCTGTAGGTAAAAAAGAAATTGTGGTTGATAACGCTTTCGCGAAAGCGGAAAAACTTAGAGACGCATACTCAGGAAAAGAAGTTACCGCAATAAATGGAAAGGTATCGCTAGACACGCCTTATAGTATAGTACTACTTGAAGTTGCTAGAGATTATTAATCTAGTGCTTGTAAAAAAGAAGCTACAACTTGGCTAATACCCATCTCAAGATCTGAGTTTGTAATACTAGACTGGGTTACGTCAAAGTTATCTTGAAATGAAGGGAAGCTAAAACTCTCTACTACCTCACCTCCAAAACGTGGTGCCGTCTCTTTTATATAATTTAAAGCAGATGCTGCACCCCGAGCTCCTGGAGAGGTACTTACAACAAGAAGTTTTTTACCAGCTAGAAAATTACGGTCTGCACGTGAAAGCCAGTCAAATATGTTTTTAAAAAAAGCAGATATCATTCCGTTGTGTTCATTTACGGCTATTATAACTCCTGTTGCTTCGGCTATTTTGTTTTTTATAATTTGAACATCTACGGGTATTCCTCGTTCTTGCTCTAGATCCAGATTATACATAGGTATATCATATGACAGCAATGATAGTCTAGACGCATTGTGAGAATGTATACTAGCAACTATATGATCTAACAACATCGTGTTTATAGATTTTGTACTGTTACTTCCTGATAATGCAATTATTGTACTCATACTAAATAAAAAAAGACCACCCGAAGATAGTCTTTTAATTGATTGATGAATGAAATTATTTTATAAGCTTAGCGTAAGCGTTGCTATAATAGACGTATTATCACGCTCTACAGTTACATTATTTGTAAGTCCTGTTGAGTATAATGCATTTGTGCGGTCTTGAGTAAAGTTATCATATGCAACATCTACTTTAATATTTCCAAAATTATAACCTATACCTGCTGAGTATCCTGTTAACTCACTTACAGTTGTTTCATCTTTAAAAGGGCTGTCTTCATATCTATAACCTCCTCTAAAACTCCACTCTTGGGCACGTATTTCTCCACCTAACTTATAAGAGTTTACAGGTTGAAGTAAATTATCTATCGCTGCATTTTGAGCATTAAAAAATACATCATTATCTGGTCTAAAACTTAGATTTGTATAATCCTTGTATGAGTAATCAAAGCTTATAAGGCCCTTCTTACCAAAAAGGTAAGCAGCACTACCCGTATATTTACCGGGAGACTTGATCTCATAACTCTCGTATATATTAGTAACCCTAGGATTTACAACTGTGGTAAACACACCTGCATCATCTACAGCGGTAGTTGTAATGCGCTGTGTAGTTTCTTCATCTATGGTAGTCCAGGTAGGTGAATCATAGGTAAAACCTAAGCGAAGATTATCTGTAACTTTAGAAATCGCTCCTAGTTGGAAAGAAAACCCGCTACCTATTGTACGTAAATTGTTTTCAAAACGTACATCTGTCACATTTGTAAAACCTTCATCTGGCCCAGCGTCATTAGACTCAAAAAGCACCGTAGATTGATTATAATCTAAAAAGTGAGAATTTAAATTAAGACCTAAGTATAATTTATCATTATACTGGGCTCCTAGATTAAAAGAAGCTTTACCACTATAACCCTCTGAAGCAAATAAATATTCTTGCTCATAAGACTCTCCTACTGTATTTACAAAGTACTCCGTATTACCTGCATCATTTGTAACAGGGTCAAGAATAAATGATTGAAATCCTAATAAAGCCTGTTGCGCTCCAAAACCTTCAGTCTCTCCGAGAAATTGATATAAATCTGTTACAGACTCACCATCTAGTGTCTCCAGTAAATCAAGCGGTACTCCTTGTGCAAAATCTGAGAAATATGAAGAGATTGAGTTTGTGTTTGTACCAATGGCTCTGTATTGATTATCTAAGTTACCTACACGATCGTAATTAAATCCAAGTGTGAATTTATTCCATTTTGAGTTTCCAGTACCTCCTAAGACAAAAACTCCACCTGCTTGATTAACTGCAACATCAGAATCTGACGATGTAGTTCCATTTCCCAAAAACGTAGTGCTATTATCTATATTATCGCTTGATAGCGAAAATGCTACAGTTCCTTTAGTAAAAACCGCGCTCGAGGCTGGGTTATCACCTATAGCACTTAGATCACCTCCTAATGCTCCAAAGGCTCCTCCCATTGCTCTATACCTTGCCGTACCAGTAGTATTTGATGTACTATAATTAAGTGCCTCTGTTATACTTTGGGCAAAAGTTGTTCCAGAGGCCGCAATGGCCACCATTAATAATAACTTTTTCATATGTAGTCTTTTTTTAAAATGTAGTTAGCAGCTATTATCCTCTGCGTCCACCGCTTCTGCTTGAACTTGAGCTAGATCTTGATCCGCTACTTCTAGATGAAGAAGAAGATGGTCTACTATAAGAACTTCTTCTAGATGAAGAGCTAGGTCTAGACGTGGGTCTCGAAGAAGGTCTTGAAGAAGGTCTTGCTTTACTTCCGCTAGGTCTTGAAGAAGGTCTTGACTGAGTTCCGCTTGGTCGAGTAGGACGACTGCTAGGTCTTGTTGTAGGTCTTGTTCTTGAAGAAGGTCTTGAGTACGTATTAGGCCTAGAACCCGTAGATGGTCTTTGAGCTGAATTTGGGGTTCCTCTAGACACTCCATTTCTATAAGTACCATTACGGTTAGATACAGGTCTTGCAGTACCTTTGTTACGACTATAAGTTGCTCTACTTCTAGATGATGTTCTTAATCTTGACCTTGATGCAGCAATAGCATCTGTTGCTCCCATTCTTCTTCCAGAACCATTTATTGATCTTCTACCTGCATTGTAAGCTACTCGATTACCATTATACCTATGATTTGCATACCCGTAGTTAAAATTATTAAAGCGATTAAAGTTACCATAGTAATAGAATGGACTATAGTAAGCAAATCCTCCACCCCAGAAAGGGTTATAATAAGCACCACCATACCAAGGCGACCAGAAATTTCCTCCCCAGCCAAAGCCTCTGCCCCAGCCAAATCCACCGTTCCATCCTAAACCGCCCCAGCGATTCCATCCCCATAAAGGACTATTATTATATATCGTTACTTGTACATCCTGCACTTCATCACCCCAAGCACCATAACCGGTAACAGATTCAAAATCTGTTCCGTCAACATAGATAGCATTACTATCTTCAGATGAATATTCTTCTATATCTGTAAATATGGCTCCTTCTTCTTGAATCTCGCCCAGTTCTTGGGCACCCTTTTCAAAATAGTTCTTATAGACTTGTGTGTTAGACCCATTTGAAGTAGTAGCCTCTTGGGTAGTTGAATTAGCACTTTCATTACTACTATAAATACCATCATCGTCATAAACTGTTTGTGATGCACTACAAGCAACTAGTAATGTAGCTGCCAGTGCAGATAATGATAAACTCTTAATTGAGGTTCTGAGTGATGTAGAAAAATTCATATCGGTGCTGTTTTAATTGTTGCTTGGTGTAAAAATACCTAATTTCGCTTGGTAATTTTACGATAAGCAAAGTCACAATATTTGTGCCAAAATAGGTTTTTATGGGCAAGAAACTCACAAAAAGGAGTGAAGATTATTCAAAATGGTATAACGAGCTAGTAGTTCAAGCAGATCTTGCAGAAAATTCTGCAGTACGCGGTTGTATGGTAATTAAACCCTACGGATATGCAATCTGGGAAAAAATGCAAGCAGAGCTCGACCGTATGTTTAAGGAGACAGGACACGAGAATGCATATTTCCCATTATTTGTGCCAAAAAGTTTATTTGAGGCAGAAGAGAAAAATGCAGAAGGTTTTGCAAAAGAATGTGCTGTAGTAACACACTACAGACTAAAGACAGACCCTGAGGACTCTTCTAAACTTATTGTAGATCCAAACGCAAAGCTAGAAGAAGAACTTATAGTAAGACCTACTAGTGAAGCCATTATATGGAACACATATAAAGGCTGGATACAATCTTATAGAGATTTACCATTACTTATTAATCAATGGGCAAATGTTGTACGATGGGAAATGCGCACACGCCTTTTCTTAAGAACGGCAGAATTTTTATGGCAAGAGGGACATACGGCACACGCAACAAAAGAAGAAGCACTACAAGAAGCTGAGCTTATGAATAATGTGTATGCAGAGTTTGCAGAAAATTTCCTCGCAGTACCCGTTATAAAAGGAGTTAAAACAGAAAGTGAACGTTTTGCTGGTGCAGATGAGACTTATTGTATAGAGGCGCTTATGCAAGACGGTAAAGCACTACAAGCAGGAACCTCTCACTTCTTAGGTCAGAATTTTGCAAAAGCATTTGATGTAAAATTTACTTCAAACCAAGGAAAACAAGAGCACGTTTGGGCAACCTCTTGGGGGGTATCAACACGACTTATGGGAGCACTAATTATGACACATAGTGATGATCAAGGCTTAGTACTACCTCCTAACTTAGCACCTTTCCAAGTTGTAATTGTTCCTATTTATAAAAATCAAGAGCAGCTCGATGCTATATCTCAAGTTGCAAATGAACTTGTACAAGATTTAAAACTGCACGGTGTTTCAGTAAAATTTGACAATAGAGATACTCACAAACCAGGGTGGAAGTTCAATGAATATGAACTAAAAGGAGTACCCTTAAGAATAGGCATAGGACCAAAAGATCTTGAGAAGCGCACAGTAGAATTAGCTAGAAGAGATACATTAACAAAGGAATTTATTGCAAAAGAAACTGTTGTCGATACTGTAATAACACTTTTAAAAGAGATTCAAGAAAATCTATACACTAAGGCTAAGAATTACAGAAACGACCATATAACACTTGTAGACACCTTTGAAGAATTCAAGGATGTCTTAAATACTAAAGGTGGATTTATAAGCGCACACTGGGATGGCACCACAGAAACTGAAGACAAAATCAAAGAAATTACTAAAGCAACTATCAGATGTATTCCTATGGATGCAATTATGGAAGAAGGAACTTGCGTATTTTCTGGAAAAAGTTCGTCTCGTAGAGTGCTGTTTGCCAAGGCTTACTAAAAAAGTTTAAAAAAAGTTTAAAAATGGTTTGCATCATCTAGAAATATGTTTATTTTTGCATCCGCAATTTAAGCGATTGTTCTAGGCCCGTTCGTCTATCGGCTAGGACGCATGGTTTTCATCCATGTAAGAGGGGTTCGATTCCCCTACGGGCTACAATTTTTGATTTACAATTCTAGAGGTTATATTGACAAATATAAAACTAGAATTTCTGGCCCGTTCGTCTATCGGCTAGGACGCATGGTTTTCATCCATGTAAGAGGGGTTCGATTCCCCTACGGGCTACAATTTTTATAATTACTAGAAAAAACAATAATGGCAAATCACAAGTCAGCTTTAAAGAGAATTAGAAGCAACGAAGCAAAGCGTCTTAGAAATCGTTACCAGCACAGAACGACTCGTAACGCGATCAAAAGATTACGCGATATGACTGAGCAAAAAGATGCTCAGGCTTTATATCCTGCTGTAGCTTCTATGATTGACAAGTTAGCTAAGCGCAATATTATACACAATAATAAAGCTGCTAACCTAAAATCTAAGCTTGCAAAACACGTAGCAGCTCTTTAAGAGATCTACGCTTTAGACATACTAAGAACTTCTATAGGACTATGGAAGTTCTTTTTGTTATTTAAAATGTTGCTTAATATTGCTTTCGCGAAAGCGTAAAAAATAAAATTAAGACGCACTTTGAACAATTTAAAACCGCAAGTAAAATTGCACCCGCTTAGGCTAACCTCTGACGATATTCGTGAATGTTGCCCTAACGTAAAACCACTTTAAAATCCATAAAAATGGAAGATTTAGTAAAATTCGTACAAGACGAATTCATCCCAAAAAATGATTTCCCAACCTTTGCAGCAGGTGATACTATCACTGTGTACTATGAAATTAAGGAAGGTGAAAAAAGTAGAACACAGTTCTTTAGAGGAGTTGTATTACAATTAAGAGGTACTGGTAGAACTCAGACTTTTACAATTCGTAAGATGTCTGGTACTGTAGGTGTAGAGCGTGTATTCCCGCTTAACCTTCCAGCTATCCAAAAGATTGAAGTAAACAAAAGAGGTATTGTACGTCGTGCGCGTATCTTCTACTTTAGAGGTCTTACAGGTAAGAAAGCTCGTATCAAAGAAAGACGCGGATAGTCATACTGGACAATTTTATTCAAAAAGCTTCACTTTTATAGTGAAGCTTTTTTTTATGAACAAAAGTTAAGAACTCAAGTTAATAACAGGTTGAAAATTAAATAATTACATTTTAAACTAACTAATCAAAACTATTACTACATTTATATAGTTCTAATCCACTAGACGATTTTAACCATCCAGAAAACTACAATAGTATGACTATATTATTTTAGTTAAGTTGTGGTTACTAATAAGACCCGCTGCACAAGCTAGATGAGTAGATAGTGTAAATCATCTACTTATTAAATAATCTTAAGTAACACGACACACCTGAAATAGTTTGTTTTATATTGACAAACAACACTATTTCAGCAGAAATTGAACGGTTACAGTCATTAAAATACTGTAATAAAACTTCAAGGGTTTACCGGTAAAGCAATTTCTAAAAAGCCATATCAACGTACTTTGTACAGGGATATGGCTTTTGTCTTAAAAAAATGTTTATTTCTTCACAATTATAGGAGTTTTCTACCATCTTAGCATTGCAAGTATCCTAAGCTATTGGCTATATTTGCTAGGCTTGCTCAGCAAGTAAATTTCAACTGATTTATTAAATAAAAAAACTCCTGAATGGCGACAGATAAAACCACCATTAAATATACACTTACGGATGAAGCTCCTATGCTTGCAACACATTCATTGCTCCCTATTGTAAAGCGCTTTACAAAATCTTCTGATATTGAGATGGAGCTAGTGGATATCTCTCTGGCTGGTCGTATCATAGCAAACTTCTCTGAATATCTTACAGAAGATCAACGACAAGAAGATGCCCTTGCAGCACTAGGAGAACTTGCAAAAAAACCAGAAGCTAATATTATAAAGCTTCCTAACATCTCTGCTTCTATACCACAGCTTACAGCGGCTATAAAAGAATTACAGAGTGATGGATATGCAATTCCAGATTTTCCGGAAGAGCCTAAAACAGACGAAGAAAAATCTATACGTGCAAAATTTGCAAAAGTACTAGGTAGTGCTGTAAACCCAGTACTACGTGAGGGTAACTCAGACAGACGCGCACCTAAGCCAGTTAAGCAATATGCTCGCAATAACCCGCACAGTATGGGTGCTTGGAGTGCAGACTCACAGTCTCACGTAGCGACGATGTCTCACGGAGACTTTAGAAACAACGAAAAGTCTGTTACAATTAAAGAGGCCGGTAACATACGTATAGAACACGTAGATGCTACAGGTAAAGTAACAGTACTTAAAGCTGAGACTCCAGTTCTTGCAGAAGAGATTATAGATGCTTCTCTTATGGAGAAACAAGCGCTTATAAACTTTTTAGAAACTCAAGTTGCAGATGCAAAGGAGAAAGATCTTTTATTCTCTCTCCATATGAAGGCAACAATGATGAAGGTTTCTGATCCAAAAATCTTTGGTCACGCAGTAAAAGTATTTTTTGCTCCAGTATTTGAAAAGTATGGTGCTACTCTTGATAAAATAGGTGTAGATGTAAATAATGGTTTTGGAGATTTACTTGCCAAAATAGAGGAATTACCAGCATCTGAAAGAGAAGAAATCAAGGCGGCTATTCAAGCTTGTTATGATGCTCGTCCAGACCTAGCAATGGTAAACTCAGATAAAGGAATAACAAACCTACACGTACCTAGTGATGTGATTATAGATGCATCTATGCCCGCTATGATACGTGCTTCTGGACAAATGTGGAATGCACAAGGAAAGCAACAAGATACTAAGGCAGTTATACCAGATAGTAGCTATGCAGGTGTTTTTCAAGAAACTATAGAGTTTTGTAAAAAGCACGGTGCCTTTGACCCTACAACTATGGGTACAGTACCTAACGTAGGTCTTATGGCTCAAAAAGCCGAAGAATATGGATCTCACGATAAGACTTTTGAAATACCTGCTGCAGGAACAGTACGTACGGTAGACCAAAAAGGTAATGTTCTTACAGAACACACGGTAAGCGAAGGTGATATCTGGAGAATGTGTCAAGTAAAGGACGCACCTATACGTGACTGGGTAAAACTTGCTGTAAGTCGTGCTAGAGCAACTGGATCTCCAGCTGTATTCTGGCTAGACAGTGAGCGTGCACACGATGCAGAACTTATTAAAAAGGTAAATCTTTATCTTAAAGATCACGATACAGAGGGACTAGATATACAGATTATGTCTCCTGTACTAGCGACACGCTTCTCACTTGAGCGCATTAAAAATGGTCAAGACACTATTTCAGTAACAGGAAACGTTTTACGTGATTACAATACAGATCTTTTTCCAATACTTGAAGTAGGGACAAGTGCAAAAATGTTATCTATTGTACCACTTATGAATGGTGGTGGACTTTTTGAAACAGGTGCTGGAGGATCTGCGCCTAAGCACATACAGCAGTTTCTAGAAGAAGGTCACCTGCGTTGGGATTCTCTTGGAGAATTTCTTGCACTAGCGGTATCACTAGAGCACGTGGCTACTACTAAGGGTAATGAGAGAGCACAAATACTTGCAGACACACTAGACGAGGCGACTATCAAGTTTTTAGAAAACAGAAAATCACCTTCTCGTAAAGTAAACGAGTTAGATAACCGTGGCAGTCACTTTTACCTTGCACTATACTGGGCACAAGGACTAGCTAGCCAAACTAAAAATGCAGATCTAGCCGCAGAGTTTGCCCCTATTGCAAAAGCAATGGAAGAAAATGAGCATACTATTATAAATGAGCTTAACGCAGCACAAGGAAGTCCTCAAGATATAGAGGGTTACTACAGTGTGAGTAGCGATAAAACATTTGCAGCAATGCGACCAAGCGCAACATTTAACGCGATTATAGATTAAAGTTTTTACGCTTTCGCGAAAGCGTAATCATCACCCACAAAAGCCTCTTCATTTTTGAAGAGGCTTTTTATTTTTAACAAGTTAATCGGTATTTTGTCACTAGCTTTACTTCAAATCTTTACAATGAAGAATATTTTATACGTACTGATATTTTTAGGGTCGTTACACCCGCTACTCTCCCAAGAAAAATACACATTGAGCGGTACCATTACAGATGTATCAAGTAATGAAACCTTGATAGGAGTAAGCATCTTGTTTCCTGAGCTTAACGATGGTGTTGTGACAAACTCATATGGCTTTTACTCTATCACCCTACCCGAAGGCATTTATAAGGTACAGGTAAGCTACTTAGGCTATAAAGATGTGATAGAAACTATAGAGCTCAATAAAGATATACGTAACAATATAGCCCTCTCTACATCACTAGAACAACTAGATGAGATTGTCATAGAAGAGAAGGTAGAACGTGTGAGAATACGCAAACCACAAATGAGTGTAAATGCACTCACCTCAGAAACTATAAAAAGTATACCGGTCGTTCTGGGTGAGGCAGATGTAATAAAAGCTATACTCTTGTTACCGGGTGTAACAAGCGCAGGTGAAGGTGCCTCAGGTTTTAACGTAAGAGGTGGCGCTGCAGATCAAAACTTAATTCTTCTAGACGAGGCTACTATTTTTAACTCCTCACACCTCTTTGGTTTCTTCTCGGTGTTTAACCCAGATGCTATTAAGGATTTGAAACTATATAAAGGAGGAATACCAGCTAGATATGGTGGGCGAGTTTCATCAGTTTTAGATATTTATCAGAAAGAAGGAAATAGCAAGAAAACAAAAGTTACAGGAGGTATAGGCGCTGTGGCAAGTAGACTGCTGGTAGAAGGACCTATTGTAGAGGATAAAGCAGCTTTCCTTTTTGGCGGTAGAGCATCTTATGCACACTTATTTTTACCGCTATTTGATATAGACAATAAAGCCTATTTCTATGATCTTAATACTAAGATTAATTACAAAATTAATGATAACAATAGCTTGTATCTATCTGGTTATTTTGGTCGAGACCTTTTTAGCGTAAGCGATAGTTTTAAAAATGTATATGGTAATGCGGTAGGTAATTTAAGATGGAACCATATTTTTAGCGACAAGCTGTTTTCAAACGCCTCTCTTATTTATAGCGATTACTACTACGGGCTCGATCTAGACTTTGTAGGCTTTGAGTGGAACTCGGGTATTAGTAATATAAATATCAAATATGATCTTACCCACTATCTTAACGACAAGATGAAGATCTACTCAGGTATTAATAACTTATACTATACTTTTAATCCTGGTAAAATTCAACCTAATGGTCCAGACTCTGGTATTGTAGAAGAACAGCTTGTAAAAAAATATGCAAATGAGTTTGCTGCATATGTAGACGTAGAGCATAAATTATCGCAAAACCTTACAGTTGAGTATGGTTTGCGTTACAGCAATTTTACAAGATTAGGACAAGACGAGGTTAACATTTACAGAGATGACCAGCCAGTATCTTTTGATCCTTTCTTACTTATTTATCAAAGTGAAGACCCTATAGGTGTAGACACCTCTTTTTCTAGAGGAGATAAGCTAGCAACATTTAATGCACTGGAGCCACGCATAGCGGCTTCTTATGCTTTTAATGACGATACATCTATCAAGGCAAGTTATACTAGACTAGTACAATACTTACATTTATTGTCTAACACAAGCTCCCCTACTCCGCTTGATATCTGGACGCCTAGTGGTGAGTTTACTGCACCACAACAACTGGATCAATATGCTATAGGTTATTTTAAAAATCTTGAGATTGGAGATAGTGAGTATACCTTAGAGACCGAGGCTTTTTATAAAGATATTGATGGTCGCATAGACTATATAGACGGCGCTCAACTCATTGCAAATGAAGCTATAGAGCAAGTTATCTTACAAGGCGAGGCTAGGGCTTATGGTCTTGAATTTTTATTGCGTAAAAATGAAGGAAAATTTAAAGGCTTTCTAGCATACACCCTATCTAAGTCTGAGCAGCGCACCCCTGGCCGCACAGCAAATGAGCTAGGTATTAATCGCGGGCAGTGGTATAACACACCTTATGATAAAACACACGATATCTCTATGAATCTTAATTATGAGCTTAGTGATAAATGGAAATTTGGTAGTAATTTCTTATTTCAAACAGGACAACCTACTAACTTCCCAGTGGGTCAATTTGAGTTTCAAGGCATTACCATTCCCACATATGGACCTCGTAATGAACAACGATTACCTAGTTACCATAGGCTAGACTTAAGCGCTACTCTTACACCAGAAAAGAATAAGAACAGATCGTGGCAATCAGAATGGGTTTTTAGTATTTATAATGCCTATAACCGCCGTAATGCGGCCTCTATAAATTTTAGACAAAACGCAGACACTGGTAATAACGAGGCAGTAAGAACGGCCATTTTTGGAATCATTCCTGCAGTTACCTATAATTTTAAATTTTAGTAAGAGATGAGACATATAACACTCCTTATTGCATTACTACTAGTATTTACATCGTGTGAAGATGTAATAGATGTAGATCTTAATGATGAAGATCCTCGCCTTATAGTAGATGCCCTTATACGTATTGACACTACGCAACAATTAACAGCGGCAAATATAAAGGTGTCACTTTCTTCTTCCTTTTTTGGTGAAATACAACCGGCAGAGGTAGAGAATATGTTTATCCAAAAAAGTGATGAGTCTGGTTTTGTACCTTATGAGGCTGTACCGGGTGAACCGGGTGTATACAGACCATTTGCCACAACAGTTTCTCCTGTTACAGATAATAAGATTGTCACTAGCTGGCTTACTAGCGAGTCTGAGTATTTATTTTTTGTCACCCACCAGGGGCAAGATTATTTTGCCAGAACTACATTTGCACCGTCTGTTCCTATAGATACTGTCCAGCAAGGTGATGGAGGGCTTTTTGATGAAGACGACAAGGAAGTAATTATTGCGTTTACAGATATTCCAGAACAAGAAAATTACTATCTCATTGATTTAGATTTTAATGAATACCTCCCTACAGAAGATCGTTTTTACCCAGGACAACAATTTGAGTTCTCTTATTTTTATGATGCAGAAGACACACCACTTAACCCCGGTGATACTGTAGATATAAGTATTCTGGGAGCAAATGAGCAGTTTTATGATTATATGAACGGACTTTTAGAACAAAGTGAACAGGGCGATAACGGCCCCTTCCAGACACCTACTGCAACGGTGAGAGGGAATATTCTTAATATTACGGGCATAGATAATATAGATCAGTTTGATAATTTAAACAGACCAGATGCGTTTATACTGGGGTATTTCTCATTGTCGCAACAGTTTTCGGCGAGCTTGATTATAGAAGAATAGAATTACGCTTTCGCGAAAGCGGACTTATTACCACCATCACTTTTAATTATACAAAGCTATTACTTACTTTAGTACCTATGTCTAAACGATTGCTATTATCATTTGCACTAGTCCTGATAACTGGATTAATTTATTCTCAAAATGAAATTCCTGAAAATTACTTTGTAAATCCGCTAGATGGCGAGCTTGTACTTGCTGGAAGTTTTGGGGAGTTACGCAGTAACCACTTTCATAGCGGGCTTGATTTAAAAACACAGCGCAGAACTGGCTTACCCGTTTATGCAGCTGCCGAAGGTAGTATCACACGCATAAAAATATCTCATTACGGTTATGGGAAAGCTATTTATGTGGCTCACCCTAATGGTTATACCACAGTGTATGGTCACTTACAAAAATTTTGTCCAGAGGTAGAAGCTTATATAAAACGAGCTCAATACAAAAAGCAGTCTTATGAGATTGAGCTATTTCCTAAAAAAGGAGAACTTACCATAGGCAAGGGAGAAATACTTGCATATAGTGGAAACACAGGTAGTAGTGGCGGTCCTCACCTTCACTTTGAAATAAGAGATGGTAATGCAAGACCTATGAATCCTTTCTTATTTGGACTTACAGCAAAAGACACTAGAAAGCCTACTATAAATCACTTACGTGCATACCCTATAGGTGATCAATCATCTATAAATAAAGGAACCGAACCAATAGATGTACGCCTCACCCAAAAGGCAGACGGTAGCTACCAGGCCGAAAATATTAAAGCAACTGGTAAAATAGGTTTTGCCATAGGTACCATAGACCAGCAAGACCTCGCAAATAATAAAAATGGTATTTACACCATTACAACCTCATTAAATGGGGAGACTAATTTTGAGGTAAAGATGGATAAGTTCTCCTTTGCAGAAACCAGATACCTCAACCGAATGATAGATTATGGGTTGTATAAAGACAAAAGAAAACGTGTACAGAAGTTGTTTATAGAGAGAAACAATCCGCTTAGTATATACACGCAACAGGTGGATAATGGTATTCTTACCATAGAAGATAGTCTTGCTTACCAATACCAAATAAAAGTAAAAGACTTTGCCCACAATGAGGTGATTATAAATATACCCATAAGCGGCACTAGTGATACTATAAGCACTCTAGGGACTAAGGAAGACTATAACGATTTTGTATACAGTGACCAAGGATACAATTTTAATGAAGGAAAATTTGAGGTATATATTCCTAAAGGAGCCTTTTATGATGACTACTTTTTAAATCTCAAAGCAGAGGGAGACAAACTCACTTTACACAAGGATGTACTACCAGTACATAAAAATATAAGTATCTCATATGACCTATCTGGTTATAATGAGGCAGATCGTGATAAGTTATATCTAGGTAGAATAAATTACAAAGGTGATGTGTATTACAGTAATACCCGTATTAAGGATAATAAACTACAAATTAATACACGTACACTAGGAGAATATACAATTGCAAAAGACACAGACCCGCCAGTGGTAAAGGCAACCAATTTTACAAAAGGTAAATGGATGTCAAAATATCGCTACCTTAAATTTGAGATAAAAGACCTAGCGAGTGGTATAAAGGGATACCGTGCTACTGTAAATGGTAAGTTTATCTTACTTGAGTATGAGCCAAAAACCAAAACACTTACACACGATTTTAACGATAATGCCGTTACAGATACTAAGAACGAACTCAAACTTATCGTGACTGATAATGTGGGAAATAGTACTACATTTGAAACTACATTCTTTAGAAAACCATCCATTGAAAAATAACTACCTCCTACTCATCCTACTTTTATGTTTTACAACTCTAGGTCTTGCCCAAACGGCAACAATAAGAGGCATCATACTAGATGATAAAAACACACCTGTACCAGGAGCTTCTGTTGCATTTATGGGAGATGGCACTGTTACAAATGACAATGGTTTTTATGTAATAGTGATTCCTGCAAATCAAGATATCGCAATATCTTATACCTATGTAGGTTTTAAAAAGATAACACAAACCTTCAACCTTAAAGCAAATGCCGATATTGAGTTTAACCCAGTATTAAAAACCGATGTTGAACAACTAGGTACCGTTATTATTACCACTACTACCAGGCAGCGTGTAGAAGGCGTGACTACCATAGCTCCAGAGACTATACGCAAGACACCTGGTGCAAATGCGGGAGTAGAAAATCTTCTCAAGTCATTACCAGGAGTGAGTAATAACAATGAGCTAAGTACTCAATATGCTGTGCGAGGTGGTAACTTTGACGAGAACCTAGTATACATTAATGAGATAGAAGTTTACCGTCCATTTTTAGTACGCTCTGGACAGCAAGAAGGGTTGAGTTTTGTAAACAGTGATCTGGTTCAAAATGTAGCTTTTAGTGCTGGAGGGTTTCAGGCAAAATATGGAGACAAACTATCTTCTGTGCTTGACATTACTTACAGAAGACCTACAGACTTTGCAGCCAGTATAGATGCTAGCCTCCTAGGCGGTAGTATCTCTGGTGAAGGAATTTCTAAAGATGGGAGATTTACAGCACTTGCAGGTGTACGATACCGCGATAATAGCCTTCTAGTAAATGCAAAACAAACAGAAACTAACTTTAAACCACGTTTTTTTGACGCTCAGTCATTACTTACATATAAGTTTACAAATAAATTTCAACTAGACTTTTTAGGAAACATTGCGATAAATAAATATGACTATGAGCCACTTACACGACAAACCAATTTCGGTAGCCTTGCTGACCCACTAGCGCTCATTGTCTTTTATGAAGGTCAAGAAGAAGATAAGTATGAGACTTACTTTGGAGCCTTAAAAGGTACTTACCAACTTAATGAGTATACCACACTCAAAGTTTTAGGATCTGCATATCACACACAAGAGCAAGAGTACTTTGATATTTTTGCAGACTATCGTTTAGGAAGACCTAATACTAACATAGGTGATGAAGACCTAGGTGATGTAGAGTTTACACAAGGTATAGGCTCACAACTCACACACGCTCGTAATGATCTAGACGCACTTTTTATAAATGTAGCCCATAAAGGAACGTATCTAAAAGATACAGACCAGATAGATTGGGGTATAAAATATACTCGTGAAGATATACGTGATAGACTAGAAGAATATGAGGTTATAGACTCTGCTGGATTTTCTATAAGACCACCTATAGGAGATTTTACAAATGAGCAACCCTATGCCGCATTTGATGCGCCTCTTGAGCCCTTTACAAACATACGTGCCCGTAATAATGTGCAGATTAATAGACTCTCTGCTTACGGACAATACAGCAAACGTACCGAGATTGGAAATAATGAGCTCTGGATAAATGCCGGAGTACGAGCACAACAGTGGACGGTAAGCGGAGATAACATTGAGAGTACAACACAAACCGTAGTAAGCCCAAGGGCACAACTTAGTTTAAAACCTGGTGGCAACTCAGATATGATTTTTAGATTATCTGGAGGTCTCTATGCACAACCTCCTTTATATAGAGAGTTGAGAGACTCACTGGGACAGGTACGACCAGATGTAAAAGCACAAAAGTCTTTTCATCTTGTAGCTGGTCACGACTGGAGTTTTAATCTTTGGGAACGTCCTTTTAAACTAGTGACAGAAGCATATTATAAAGGCCTTACAGATGTAAATCCATATACCTTAGAAAATGTACGCATACGTTACAGAGCTACAAATAATGCCACGGCAAGAGCTTATGGTATAGATACCAGACTAAATGGTGAGTTTGTACCAGGCACACAAAGCTGGATAAGTCTAGGTGTGCTACGCACAGAAGAAAACATAGACAATCAAGGGTACATCCCTAGACCTACAGATCAACGATTAAAGGTTGCTTTTCTATTTCAAGACTATGCGCCTAATATTCCTAGTTTGAAACTTTACATTAATATGGTATACCAGACAGGCCTACCAGGAGGATCACCTAGTTATGCAGATCCTTATGTGTTTTCAGAATTACCTAGGCTGAGAGACTATTTTAGAGCAGATGCAGGTATAAACTATGTCTTTACAGATGCATCAAAACCATTCCCAAAGGGTCACTGGCTGCGCGTCTTCAAGGATCTTACGGCTGGTTTTGAAATCTATAACATATTTGATAGACAGAACTCGATTACAAATACCTTTGTAAGAGACGCCAGCACACAACAGCAGTTTGCAATTCCTAACTTTTTATCTCCTAGAGTTTTTAATGTACGAGTATCTGCTAAGTTCTAGACTACGCAGGTACACCTTCTAGAAACTCTTTAAGAACACTTATCACGTAGTCTACCTCCTCTTTAGTATTATACTTTGAGAAAGAAAAACGCACGCTAGGTTTTTTGAGATCATCTTCAGATAAGATTTCTTGAAGTACGTGTGAACCTTTATCACTCCCACTCTGGCAAGCGCTTCCTTTAGAGCAAGCAATACCCTTCATATCTAATTGAAAAAGCAGCAATAATGCCTTTTCTGAAGCAATAGGTAAGCATACGTTAAGTAAGGTGTATGTGCTTTTTTCTGGATTGCTACAATTCCCATTAAGTTTTACACTAGGAATTTCTTTTTTAAGCCTTTCGGCGAAATAGGTTTTTAGCTCCTTCACATAATTACTCTCTTCTTCAAGATGAGTGTATGCACATTGCATTGCTGTCTCAAGTCCTGCAATATTATGTACACCCTCTGTACCAGCTCGTAAACCACGCTCTTGTGAACCACCAAAGATAAGTGGTTTAAGACCACTATTTTTTCTTATAAATGCAAATCCTACACCTTTTGGACCGTGAAATTTATGTCCAGCAGCCGCCACAAAATCTACAGGAACCTCCTGAAGGTCTATAGCATAATGGCCAATGCTTTGCACCATATCTGAGTGTACAAGCGCTCCATATGATTTACACATAGTCGCAATTGCTTTTATGTCTATCATATTACCTACCTCGTTATTAACGTGCATAAGGCTTACCAATGTTTTTACATCACTTGAAGCGAGCATTTCTTCTAGCTTTTTTTCGTCTGGAGTGCCACAATCTTTTAAGGGAACGTACTCTAGTAAAATGTTATAGGTTTTTGCCGCTTCTTCTGCGGCGTGTAATACTGCGTGATGTTCTATACGTGAGGTGATGATACGTTGTACCCCTAAGTCTCGAGCTGCACTATTTATGACAAGATTATCTGCTTCTGTACCTCCAGATGTAAAAATGATCTCGCCAGCAGTTACGTTAAGAATTTTTGCAATGGTTTTACGTGCGCTTTCTACGTGACTTTTTGCCGTGCGCCCTACAGCGTGTGTAGAAGATGGATTACCAGGTACTTCTCTCATTACCTCCATCATACGATCTAGTACTTCTTGACGTATTTGTGTGGTTGCTGCATTATCAAAATAAACCTGAGACATAAGCGTTATTCCTTAGGGGATTAGTCTACAAAAATAACTAAAATATCCCGACAGCTCTTACACTTTAGCGTTTCTATATGATGAGCAAAGTTGTACCGAATGGGCATATTGTAACTAGTAAGTGCAGTGTGTTATTGCTGTTTAAATAACTTTTTTCGCGAAAGCGTAATTACATCTCTTTACCCTATTTTTGTCATAAACAGAATTTATATGAAAAAGTTTCTAGCCTTAGTTATCCTTTCTTTTATCGCTACCTCGTGTGACGATGGTGATCTTATTGTCACAGAGATAGATTTTGATGATCTTGAGCTAGAACTTTGTACAGACAGCGAGTATGTGTTCTATAAAATTAATACCACAACAAACGAGACACTAGCACTGCAGTTTACGACCTCTCAAGATATTTTTGGGGGTACAGATGAGCTGGATGATATTGTACTCTCTGGTGATGACCAAGTGTCTTATAGACGTTTTAACGAAGAGGTATCTAGTGATTACTTTTGTAGCCTTATACCACCTGCAACTCCAGTAGTGGCAGAAGAGTTTATAAGTACAGAGGGAGAAGTGCTCATTACAAGAGCAGGAACCGAAACTGATGAAGATGGTATACCTTCTGAAATAGAAGACCCAGAAGGAGTAGCGGGTACTGCAGATCTTAAGGATAGTGATGATGATGGCATACCAGACATTTTGGACTCTGATGATGATGGTGATAATGTACCTACCGCACTAGAAGGTGTGGTTCTTAATGAAGATGGTACGGCCATAGATACAATGCTCTCTAGAGATTCAGATGGCGATAGTATACCAGATTACCTTGATCCAGATGATGATGGTGATGGAGTGCTCACACGCAACGAAGATGCAAATATGGATCTCAACCCAGCAAATGATAACTCAAATCCCGATGAGCCCACTACAGATGATTACTTAAATCCTCTTATTGCAGTAGAAACTATTGTAGATGAGTATCGTGATAACGAGTATGTGATTACAGACTTTCAGATTTCTATATTTACAAGGTTACTTGTGTATGTAAATCCTGCAAATCAGGATGAGCAACGTGATGAGTCTACTCAAAATTTTGGTCTATATACATCACCAGACGTTGTTATAACAGAAAAGCCAGATTTTATCGAGTAGTGGCGTTTTGGTACAGGTAGACCTCGGTTGCTCCTGCTCCGTATTTTTGAAAATCTGCATCATAAAACTTAATACCATCATACCTACGTAGTAAAGTATAGAGCTCCTCTCGCAGTACGCCCTCGCCTACTCCGTGTATAAAAACCATTTTTGGGATGCGCTTTCGTATGGCAAAATCTAGTTGACCTCTTGCCGTATCAAGCTGTAGGGTGAGTATCTCATAATTGCTCATACCACGCTTAGATTTTACAAGTTTATTAATGTGTAGATCTACCTCAAACATAGGAGCATTGCGCTCCTTTGCAGAAACTTTTGGCGCTGGTCGTCTTTTAGGTTGTTCTTTTTCAGAGATTACACTATCTGGTACATAAGCAAGATCGCTGTTAAGTCTATCATCTATAATGGGTATGAGTTCGCTTTCGCGAAAGCGTAAAATAAACCCATCACTATCTTCTACAAGTATCTCTCCATCTACCTTCTCTACTACCAGACCTTCAAAATCGTCATCTAGTGCTTGCACCCGTGTTCCTTTTACCATAATAAAGAAGTATTAAACTTATAGGTAAAAATAAGCATTGTAAGGAAAAACTAATTAAGTGTTTCCTCATAACTATGGGAGTATTTATAGTATAAATTTGAAAGATTTTATAACAGATTAAACCTTATGCTCTCTTTTTGTTATTAAATTTGAGACTATTGTAAATGGTTACAATGCCATTTTAAAGAAAATACTGCAATGGAAGAATATATGCTACCCTGTATGAATAAGAAATACCTCGGTTTTGAGTGTATGGGGTGTGGCATACAGCGTTCTATTGCTTTGATACTAAGAGGTGAGTTTGTAGAAGCATTTTTTATGTATCCTGCTATTTATCCGCTTGTGTTATTATTTTCACTTCTCATACTTAATCAATTTATTAGTATTAAATATGCTAATAAGAGTATCATAATTTTAGCTATATTGACAGTCGCTACGATTATTGTGAGCTACATTATAAAAATGACAACTAACTAATTAACCACTCAACAATGGAAAAACAAAAATTACCTAATGTAACGATATCTCTTGTACTAGGGATTATCTCTTTTATAGCTTGCTGTTTTACATCAGGTTTTGGGGGAGTAGTGCTTTCTGGTATTGCATTATTTCTAGCAAACAAAGACAAGAAAACAGCTGCCGAAGATCCAGAGCTTTATGAAAACTATGGCCAGTTAAAAACAGCAAGAATCATTGCTATCATAGGTCTTGTACTAGGTGCCTTAATGGTACTAGCTTTTATAGGTATGTTAATCGCCTTTGGAGGATATGCTGGAATGGAAGAATGGCAACAACAGCAACTAGAGCAAATGGGAGGTTCTTACTAATAAGAAATCCTAATTATATATAAAAAGCCGCTTCATTACTGAAGCGGCTTTTTTACTTTATATCATTAAGAGTTATTACTTCTCAAATTGCTTAAGCGTTTTTGTAATAATCGCAACACACTCTAGTAATTGCTCTTTAGTCATTACAAGTGGTGGTGCAAAACGTATAATGTTACCGTGGGTAGGTTTTGCTAGTAATCCATTATCACGTAAAGCGATACAAATATCCCAAGCGGTAGAGCTATCTTCTGTATCGTTAATAAGGATAGCGTTAAGTAATCCTTTACCACGTACACCATTTACAATAGAGCTTGTCTCAATAAACTTTCCAAGCTCTGCTCTAAAGAGTTCACCTAGCTCTTGTGCATTATCTGCAAGCTCTTCATCTTTAATAACCTCAAGTGCTGCAATACCAATAGCCGCTGCAACCGGATTTCCTCCAAAGGTACTCCCGTGGTTACCAGGCTTTATTACGCCCATAATATCATCATTTGCTAGTACTGCAGATACTGGATATGCACCTCCAGATAAGGCTTTACCTAGTATTAAGATATCTGCCTTTACCTCTGGTGTACCAGAACAATGCTTATCTACACAATCGCAGTTACCACAGGTAGCTAGTAAACGTCCTGTTCTTGCTATACCTGTCTGCACCTCGTCTGCTATGAAGAGTACATTATGCTTTTTACAAAGTTCTTTTGCCGCTGCTAGGTAACCCTCACTAGGTACATATACACCTGCTTCTCCTTGTATAGGCTCAACTAGAAAACCTGCAATATTTGAACTGCTGTTAAGTGCTTCTTCTAGGGCTTTAAGATTATCATACTCTATTTTAATAAATCCTTTAGTGTAAGGACCAAAGTTTTTACGAGCCACAGGATCGTTAGAAAATGAGATAATGGTGGTAGTTCTCCCGTGAAAGTTGTTCTCACATACTATAATCTCTGCCTCATTCTCGTCTATCCCTTTTACCTCATAAGCCCACTTTCTACAAAGCTTAAGAGCTGTCTCTACTGCCTCTGCACCTGTGTTCATAGGTAAGAGCTTGTCATAGTTAAAAGTCTCTGTAGCATACTTCTCAAACTTGCCTAGCATATCGTTATAGAATGCTCTTGACGTAAGTGTAAGTGTTTGTGCTTGACTTGTCATTGCTCCTACAATTTTAGGATGACAATGACCTTGATTTACTGCCGAGTATGCAGATAGAAAATCAAAGTATTTTTTTCCTTCTACGTCCCAGACGTAAACGCCTTCTCCCTTTGAAAGTACAACTGGAAGAGGGTGGTAGTTGTGTGCTCCGTACTTGTCTTCGAGAGCAATTGCCTGTTGTGATGTAAGTTGATCAACAGTGGCCATAATGTATAAGTTTTTAAATCTATAATTTACAATTCCTAATTCTTAACAATTATGTCAGAGGAGAGAAATCAACCTCATAAAACATAGTACAATCGTGTATTATGTCGTGTTTTATATGCATTTCACCTTTAACGCCTTGATGCTTCTAGAAATAAAATAGTACCCTAAGTAATCGAAGTACATTTGACTAAACTAAAATAATTAATCAAAATGGACTATCTCAACGATTTACTAAGAAACTTAAGTAGTGGTGATTACTTAATCAATGCACTTGTAGCTATATTACTTCTTATAGTAGGTATATTTATAGCAAAGCTACTCAAAAAATTAACTGCAAAGATCATTAAAAAGAGTGGTCTTGATGAGAAATTAAAAAGTGACACCATCACTTTATCAAAATTTATATCAAAACTAGTTTACTTACTAGTAATGATATTTGTTTTTACACTTGTGCTAGGTCGTTTAGGTCTTACCTCTGCCCTAGATCCTCTTAAAAATATGCTGGATGATTTTCTAGGCTTCATCCCTCGCATAGTAGGTGCCGGTCTTGTAACATACATAGGGTATATGCTGGCAACAATCGTTGCAGAGTTTGTAGGAATGTCTGGAGATACCATACGTAAAGCACTGCCTAAATTAAAAATCTCTACTAAAATCGATGTTGTAAACATCCTAAAAAAAGTAGTCTTCATTTTTGTGTTTATTCCTTTACTTATTGTAGCACTTAACATACTTGAGATGGACTCTATCTCTATACCGGCAACTACAATGCTATCTAGCTTTATGGCTGCTATACCAAAAATAGCTGTTGCAGCAATCATACTTCTTGCCTTTACAATAGGTGCTCGTTTCTTAAGTGGTCTTGTAAAAGATCTTCTTAACGGGATGAATATGAATGCTACACTTCAAAAAATGCAACTTGATAAAATGACTGGTAACACAAATGTGGTAAACCTTATAGGTAACATTGTATACTTTTTTATCCTCCTTTTTGGTATCACTACGGCTATAGAAAAGTTAGAGTTTAAACAACTTTCAGAAATCTTTGCAACGATAAATGTATATGGTGGTAAAATATTATTTGGACTTGTTATTCTAGTAATAGGTAACTGGATTGCAAGCATCGTTTATAAAAATATGGCAGCCAAAGAAAATGCTTTCTTAGCATCTATCGTACGTATGGCTATTATCGCAATCTTCCTTGCCATAGGCTTAAGCACAATGGGCATCGCAGATGAGATTATAAACCTTGCCTTTGGTCTTACACTTGGTACAATAGCACTTACGGTAGTACTGAGCTTTGGTCTAGGAGGTAGAGAAGCTGCAGGTGAGCAAATGAAAAAAATCTTACATAAGTTTAACAATAAGGTGGACTAACACCTCATAAATAATTCCCTCAATAATTAGGCTACTATATTTTTATAGTAGCCTTTTTTTATGCTGTAGCGATTACAAAACACAAGAAGCGTCATACTTTACAAACTATTAATAATCTCTTATAATTTTCGGAAAATAGCTTTAATATAAATCCTACTTTTGCCACTATGGGTAGACGTAAAACTAATCGTAAGATTTTTGAAAATATAGCCGTAACAGATGCCGGCGCAAAAGGTAAAGCCATAGGTCACGCACCAGATGGTAAGGTGTTATTTATAAACAACGCTGTACCAGGAGATGTGGTACACGTACAGACTACAAAAAAACGTAAAGCCTACTATGAGGGTACTGCAACAGAGGTGGTTACGCTTTCGCGAAAGCGTACAGAACCACAATGCCAGCACTTTGAGTTTTGTGGTGGTTGCAAGTGGCAGCATATGGATTATAAATACCAGCTTGAGTACAAACAGCAAGAGGTAGTAAATAATCTAACCCGCCTAGGAAAAATTGAATTACCAGAAGTAACTCCTATTGCCGGAAGCAAAGAGCAATACTTCTATAGAAATAAAATGGAGTTTGGATTTTCTGACTCAAAATGGCTCACACTAGAGCAAATAAAAAGTGGCGAGGTGATAGAAGATCGCAACGCCCTTGGTTTTCATATTGCAGGTATGTGGGATAAGATACTTGATATAGAAAAATGCCACCTACAGCGTGACCCTAGTAATGCTATACGTAATGGTATAAAAGAATTTGCTACCGCAAATGATATGGCTTTTTACAATGCCAGAAATCAAGAAGGCCTTTTACGCACGCTTATGATACGTACCTCTACTACTGGGGAACTTATGGTACTAGTACAGTTTTATAAGGAAGATGTACAAAAAAGAGAACTACTTCTTAACTACATAAAAGATACCTTTACAGAGGTTACATCTTTACTATATGTAATTAATGGTAAGGGCAATGACACCATTTATGATCAGGAGGTAATTTGTTATGCAGGGCGTGATCACATCTTTGAAGAGATGGAAGGTCTTAAGTTTAAGATCAATGCTAAGTCCTTTTACCAGACTAACTCAGAGCAGGCTTATGAGTTATACAAAATCACAAGAGACTTTGCTGGTCTTACAGGTAATGAGCTTGTATATGACTTATATACAGGTACAGGAACCATCGCACAGTTTGTTGCAAAAAAAGCTAAAAAAGTGATAGGTGTAGAGGCTGTACCAGATGCTATCACTGCTGCAAAAGAAAATGCAAAACTCAATGGTATAGAAAATGCTGAGTTCTTTGTAGGAGATATGAAGAAGGTTTTTAACTCAGAGTTTATTGCCACACACGGTGACCCAGATATCATTATTACAGACCCACCTAGGGATGGTATGCACAAAGACGTTGTAGACCAGATATTAAATATCTCACCTCAAAAAATTGTATATGTAAGCTGTAATAGTGCAACACAAGCCAGAGATCTTGCGTTACTAGATGACGTGTATAAGGTAACTAAGGTACAACCTGTAGATATGTTTCCTCAAACGCATCACGTAGAGAATGTTGTACTTTTAGAGAAAAGATCATAATGAAAAAACTCTTTTATATACTGTTACTCATTATATGCTTTGGGCAAAGCGCCTGTGAGCGTGATGACATTTGTGCAGAGACTACACCCACTACCCCACTGCTTATTATAAAGTTTTATGATGCAGACAGCCCTTCTGACCCAAAAGCTCCTAATAATCTTGCTATCGTAGCAGAAGGATCTATTCCAGAAGATACAGGCTTTACAGTGAGTGCAGGCACAGACAGTATTGCTATCCCTCTACGTACTATAGAAGATGTTACAACCTACTCATTTATAATAAACTCTCAAGAAGAAGATGACGAGCCTATAAATGTAGATGATCTAGTGTTTACCTACATACGCGACGAAGAGTATGTAAGCAAGGCTTGTGGCTTTAGAGTGATATATGATGAGTTACTGGCAGAACTAGTTCCTCAAGATGATGGCTCTTGGATACAGAATATTATAATAGAAAACCCAACGGTAAATGATCAAGTTGAAGCACACATTAGTATTTTTCACTAGCCTACTTTTTACCGTTATATCTGCTGGTGTTAGTGCTCAAGATATAGGAGAAGAAGCTATAGCAATTGACACAGTAACAAAAGTCCCTACAGATTACTACGGCCTCAGAGTAGGTATAGATTTATCAAAACCTGTACGATCTTTTCTTGATGACAACTACACAGGCTTTGAAGTAGTAGGCGATTTTAGAATAAAGAAAAACTACTATCTAGCCGCAGAGTTAGGTAACGAAACCAAAGTAACAGATCTACCCAATATTGAGAATACTACAAAAGGTAGTTACATAAAAGCCGGTTTTAATTACAATGCTTACGAGAACTGGTATGGAATGAATAATCTAATCTATGCAGGTGTACGTGCTGGTTTTTCTAGTTTTAGTCAAGAGCTAGACAGCTATACCATATACACTACAAATCCCCTTTTTGGTGATGACACAAGACTAGACTCTCAAGATTTTTCTGGACTCAATGCTACTTGGCTAGAGCTTAAATTAGGTCTAGAAGTAGAACTTTTTAGTAATATCTACCTAGGTGTTAATGTTCAGATTAAAAGATCTATCACAACAAAAGAACCAGATGGATATGCAAATCTTTATATTCCGGGCTTCGGTAAAGTTACCGAAGACTCTACGGTAGGTGTGGGTTATGGATATACGCTATCATATCTGATCCCTATTTTTAAAAAATAGTGGATTAATTACGCTTTCGCGAAAGCGTACAACTATTCATTATCATCTTGGTACTTAGCCTTCTTGCTTCCCTCGTACATCTCATATTTAACCAGACGACTTTCTAAACTACCGTTAAAACACTTGATTTTTCTACTAGGTCTTAGCCCCACGTGCTTAAGCGACTCCATATTAGAAGTAATCATCCAGGCGTGAGATCCAGGGTAACCACCTTTAAGCGTATCACCTATCTCTTTGTAAAACGCTTCCATCTCTATAGGTAAACGCTCACCATAAGGAGGGTTAAACACCATTTGCAAGAAGTCATTACCTTGTTTTTTAGTTTCAAAAAAGTTCTTCTCACTGATGGTGATAAAATCTGAAAGCTGGGCGTTTTTTACATTTTCGCGAGCCTTCTCTACGGCAGATGGTGCTTTATCATAACCAGTAATCGTGTATCTAAAATCTTTAACACGCTTAAGAGCAGATGCCTCAATGAGTTCATATAGATCTACATCCCAATCTCCCCATTTTTCGAAAGCAAATTCTTTTCTATTTAAGTTTGCAGGCACATTACAGGCTATCATTGCAGCCTCTATACACATTGTACCAGACCCACACATAGGATCAAGAAAATCTGACTGACCGTGCCAGCCACTCATTATAATTAACCCGGCAGCGAGTGCTTCATTAATAGGTGCTATGTTAGTCGCAGTTCTGTAACCACGGTGGTGTAAGGATGCCCCACTACTATCTAGTGACAATGTACACCAGTTGTCTTGTATATGAACGTTGAGTCTAAGATCTGGATGCTTAGTATCCACACTAGGGCGTACGTTTTCTTCTTTTCTAAATTTGTCTACAATAGCATCTTTAGTTTTAAAGGCAACATACTGTGAGTGTGTAAATGTTGTCCCACTCACTGTAGCGTTTATTGCAAAGGTCTTTTTTACATCCAGGTATTTTCTCCAGTTTATGCGTTGCATACGTCTATAGAGATCATCCTCATTCATCACCCTAAACTCGGCAATGGGCTTTAAAATTTTGATAGCGGTACGACAGCACAGATTGGCTTTGTACATAAACCCCTTATCACCTTCAAAAGAGACATTACGGGTCCCTATTTCTACATTTCCAGCGCCTAAGTTTCTAAGCTCTTCTGCTAGAATTTTTTCAAAGCCAAAAAACGTTTTGGCCACCATCTTAAAGTTTTCACTACTCTTACTCATATGCCGCAAAAATACGTTAATTTTACCGCCTTAACGACCCAAAATTACATTCCATTTGCTTGCAATTATTCTTCCCATCATAGCCGTACTAATAGGACTCACATTTGCACTTATTTTTAAGCCAGCTGTAAATAATGGGATTAAGCTTTTACTTTCTTTTAGTGGAGCTTTTTTACTCTCGGTAGTCATATTTGAATTTTTGCCAGAAGTATACGGTAGTAATAATTCAAACATTGGGATTTTTATAATGCTAGGCCTACTTATTCAAATCATTTTGGAATTTGGGTCTAAAGGGGCAGAGCACGGTCACGTTCACCATAAAGACGAAGGAACATTTCCTATATTACTATTTATAAGTCTTTGCTTACACTCTCTTATAGAAGGTTTCCCACTTGCCGAAAATCAAGATTTACTATTTGGAGTTATAGTTCATAAAATTCCCATTGCAGTTATTTTATCGGCCTTTTTGTTAAACTCAAAAATGTCTACCATACAAACAAGCATTTTTCTAATCATATTTGCTTGTATGACACCGCTAGGAGCATTCTTAAAGACACAATCATCACTTCTGGAGACTTACAGTAGCGAGCTAAATGCTTTAGTAGTAGGAGTCTTACTACACGTATCAACAACCATACTTTTTGAATCTTCAAAAAATCATCAGTTTAATGCGACAAAGCTTGGTGTAATTCTAATAGGTATAATTATCGCATATTTCTTATAGTTATGTACTCTAAAGAAGAAGCTAAAAAGGTACGGAAACAGTTTTGGATATTCTTTGCAAAAAGATATCCCCGTAAATGGCTACTTTATAACACAGGAGTAAAAGACCTAACCTTAAAATTTGATTTTACTAATGGCTATGCTTTAGTAGCAATAGATTCTGAATCTAATGACGAAATTGATAAGGCATACTATTATGAAAAACTTCTAAGTCTAAAATCTTTACTACTGGAAGAAGTGTCTCCTAATCTTATTTTTGATAATAAATATCTTCTTGATAGTGGGAAGGTCATTTCTAGAGTATATATAAAACTTGAAGGAGTAAAAATCAATAATAAAAATGACTGGCCGCAAGTTTTTGATTTTTTCTATAGGTATATGTCAAAACTTGAACTATTCTATCTAGAATATCAAGACTTTATAAAAGACTAGTTGCAATTTTAATCGTATCTATACCATATACTTCTAAGATGAGTATTCTGAGTGCGTCTATTTATATCTCTTAATAAGTAATTCTTTAGTAGCGACTATCCTTCATAGCAGCTGGTTAAAAACATTCTAATGTTTTTAATTGTTTGGATGCTCTATAAGCCCTTATAGCTCTATATCCTAAAGCATAAGTGAGAATGGAAAACAAATAATTTGAAATTTAGGAACGATTAAAAAATAATTTTTGTTTTAGTAAAGCATTAACTTGGATCACCACAATATCAACACCTATCGTTCAGACACAAAGACATCTGTATTTTATAACCGTAAAGAAGTTATAGATAGTAAGGACACCCCTTCACTACTCAGATAATAGACAATTCTAGCCCCACTATTTTGCAATTCTAGACACCACTTATTTGTATACAAGAGATTTCCTTGATTTTATTGCATAAAAAAAGCTCCAACACATTTCTGTATTG
>JAHDEV010000152.1 GCA_020628615.1 Dokdonia sp. | reverse complement strand
AATCACCTATGGCATAAATATCTTTTATATTAGTCTCCAGCATAGGGTTTACCTTAATACCTCGCCCTAGCTCAATATCACTATCTTTTAAGAATGCCACATTAGGCGATACTCCAGCAGTAAGTCCTACTACATTGCAAGCTATTTCTTCTCCAGTCTCTTTTATAGTGACGGCGCGCACTTTACCATTATCATCTGCCAGTATGCTATCTAAGTTTACACCCAGACGTAAATCTACGTGGTGAGATGTAATGTGTCTGTTAATCATCTCGCTTTCTCCTTGTGGTAAAACACCATTCCAGAAACTGTTTTCTCTTACTAAAAACGTTACTGGGATATCACGTGAGAGTAACATCTCTACCATCTCAATACCTATAAGGCCGCCACCTACTACCACAGCACGTTTACACGTTTTGTTATCTGGAGCATTTGCTTCAAGTTTATCTAGATCTTGTTTTGAATATAACCCTTGCACACCATCTAGATCTTGCCCTGGCCAGCCAAATTTATTAGGCTTTGACCCCACGGCAAGCACGAGCTTGTCATAGCTCATTTTTTCACCACCAGAGAGTAGTAATTGCTTGTTCTCGTGATCTACAGTCTCTACAAAAGCGCGTTTAAGATCAATACGGTTTTTCTTCCAGAAGTAATCTTCATACGGTTTTGTGTGCTCATATTTCATATGTCCCATATAAATGTACATAAGCGCCGTGCGAGAAAAGAAGTGATCTGTTTCGGCAGAGATGATGGTAATCTTTTTATCAGAAGCCTTACGGATGTGACGGGCGGTTGTAACGCCAGAAATCCCGTTGCCTATAATGACGATGTGTTCTTCCATAGAGGTTGGTGTTTTTAAGTAAATCGAAAAGATATTGTAGTAATGTGGTATGTGATTACGCTTTCGCGAAAGCGTATGTAAAACCTTTTTTCTTCACAAGTTACTAGGGTTGTGTCGAACTAAAGATAATAAACTTAACATCACTCTGGCTTATTTAGAACATATCTAAATGAATTGTAGATTAGTGCTATAAATACATTAAGGACAACAAGCTATCTGAAGTTTAAAATTAAATTATTTTAAGGAAAAGTGTAAGACGATTGTTTTTTACCCGACCCAAGTGCACATAAAACAACAATTATGAAAATCGTAACTATTCTTTTTACACTTCTCACAATTAACACGATAAGCGCTCAGAGTACAGATGTATTTTTTAAAGGTGCAGACACCTTCTTTAAGGAATATGTAAAAAATGGAAGAGTAGATTATGCTGCTGTACAAAGCAATACAGAATCTCTAGATAAACTCCTCGCAGTAGCACAAAATATTAAAGTGAGTAAGACAGATGCAAAAACGTATCAAGCCTTCTGGATCAATGCTTACAATCTTTCTGTAATCAAAGGGATTGTGGCTAAGTATCCCGTAAAGCAACCGCTCAGTATAAAGGGCTTCTTTGATAAACAAAAACATACTGTAGGAGGTAGCTCAATCACCCTTAATGATATAGAAAACAAGAAGCTGCGTGCTGTTTTTCCGGACGAGGCTCGTTTTCACTTTGTACTTGTATGTGCAGGGTTGGGCTGTCCTCCTATTATAAATGAAGCCTATATGCCTAGTAAGCTTGAAGCTCAGTTACAGCGACAAACTAAACTAGCACTTAATAATCCATCGTTTATACGAGTAAAAGGCAAAAAGGTACAAATCTCACAAATCTTTGAGTGGTATAACGTTGATTTTACTAGAAACGGTAGTGTACTTTCGTTTATAAATACCTATAGAGATACTAAGATAGACTCAAGTGCAAAACTCTCTTACTATCCTTACGACTGGACACTTAATGATATAGAATAATATCATACTGAGTCTGTAATGTTTTACGTGAAGTTTTCATAATACTAAGGTTCGTAAAACAAAACCCTCTATCAGACTCAGTTTTTTTAACGTTTTCAAGACTTTCTCACTCCACTACTTGCTCTTACTAAGTGGAGTGAAGAGAGCACAAATAATAAATTTCCAACCTAATATTTTAAAAAAATGAAACATTTTTTACTGGGCGCCCTTTGCCTAATCGCCACCACTTTTTACGCACAAGATATAGATGATAACGAGATAGGCGGCTCTGTCATACAAACGCTTACACCCTCTAAGCTTATTGCAAAAGGACAATATGATATCAAGTGGTTTAATAATTTGTACACGCAAACCGAGAGTACATTTACAGATGGAGATGAGCCTAGACAATCATTTTTTACATCATCACTAGAAGCATTTACTGGCGTGTCTGAAAATAGAAGACTTAACGTAGGTGTAATTTTAGAAGTGCGATCTAATGTAATAGGCGGTAGAGATGCGCTAGATGTCTTTAGTTTTGACGGAGAGCGCGGCACCGCTCGTAGTGGTCTTACTTCTATAGCTCCTGCGGTAAAGTTTGTTCCTTTTGCATCTGTAAATAACTTTTCGATTCAAAGTTCGCTATCTATACCACTTATAGATCAAGAGACAGAGCAAGGGGTTTTTCTTGACCAAAAAGGATTTACGTGGCAAAACCGTTTCTTTTTTGACCACACCTTTGCCGGTGGTGACTGGCAAGTATTTGCAGAGCTTAACTCAGAGTTTAATTTTGGAAAAGAGGCAGAGCAAGATGAAAACTTTGATACCGTAGACGGCAGCTTTGCAAATAATAGTTTAAATCTTACCCCAGGAGTATTTTTAAGTTACTTCCCTAGTGCTAAGTTTACCGTTTTAGGCCTAGTGCAACACTCACAGCGCATAGATCTAGGTAACGATTTTGAGCAAGACTTTACCGCAGTAGGTGGTGGTGCAAAATATCAACTCACAGATGAGCTTAACCTTGAGGCTTTATACACCAACTTTGTAAGAGGTAATAATACCGGCCTGGGTGAGACTTTTAACCTAGGTATACGAGCCGTATTTTAAAAATAACCAGCGTCTTTAAGACTTGAAGTATACTATATAGTCTTACGATAGCGAGACCTGACCACTCATAAAAGTGGTCAGGTTTTTTTGGTTTACTGCATAGAAGCCTATCTTTAATTTCTTGAATTGATACTAATGATAAAAACAGTTTTACAATCTCTCATAATCATACTGGTCTTACAAGCGTGTAGTGCTCAGCCAGCTCCAGAGCAAAAGGTTAACGGTATAAGTTTTGTAGCAAATCGCTCTCCAGTAGACAGCAGTCACGTGGCACCCGTTCTTGATATAAATGCAAACTATGCTGCCGTAATGCCCTTTGGTTTTGTGCCAGCGTTAGATAAGGCACAAATTGTATATAATACAGACAGGCAATGGTATGGTGAGACGCGAGAAGGCGGTCGTAATTATGTAGCACAACTACACAATAAAGGTATAGATGTAATGCTCAAACCCCAGATATGGATACGTCGGGGTGAGTTTACAGGTTATCTCAAGATGGAGACAGAAGAGGAGTGGCTGGCACTTGAGCAATCCTACCGCGATTTTATAATGGATTATGCGACACTTGCTCAAGAGGAAAATGCAGCGATATTTTGCATAGGCACAGAGCTGGAGCAATTTGTAGTAAATAGACCAGCCTTCTGGCAACGGCTTATTGTAGATATCAAAAAAGTGTACAAGGGGAAACTTACTTATGCTGCAAACTGGGATGAGTATAAACGCACCCCCTTCTGGCAGCAGCTGGATTATATCGGTATAGATGCCTATTTCCCGGTATGTGAAGAACAAACACCTACTGTGGAGTGTGCTATACAGGGCTGGACAAAATGGAAGGAGGAGATTTCCGCTTTCGCGAAAGCGCAACAACGCAAAGTACTATTTACAGAGTACGGTTATCGCTCTGTAGACTATACAGGTAAAGAACCCTGGCGCTCTGACCGAAGTATGACAGCTGTAAACCTAGAAGCGCAAGTAAATGTTACAAAAGCACTATATGAAGCCGTCTGGAATGAAGAGTGGATGGCAGGAGGCTTTTTATGGAAATGGTTTATACATCACGACCGTGTGGGAGGACCAGAAAATAGCCAGTTTACACCGCAAAACAAACCTGCTCAAGATGTTGTAAAAGAATACTACGGTAAAAATTAATTACTATCGCCACTGCAATGTTTACGATTAAGAACCGACAGACACATAGTATCGTAAATATGCCTATGAAACAAATTATATATCTATGTCTGTTCTTGCTACCTTGCCTTGTTTATGCTCAAAAGCAGCAAGTAGAAAGAATCACCTTCAAAGGGTTAAAAAAAGTAGATGAGTCGTTGTTAAGAAGACTAGTAAAAACAGAAGTAGCATCTCCTTATGACTCGCTTATAGTAGCTACAGATGTAGAACGTTTTAATAGACTTCCTGCAATTGCAAAAGCCACGGCTACGATAGCTGAGGTAAGTAATGGTGCTGTAGAAGTTACTTATGATATTGTAGAAAATTTTACAATCATACCAGGTATACGTATCTCTGAGGCAAATGATGGAAGTTTTGCCTTTAGACTCAGTGTATTTGAGTTTAACTTCTTAGGCCAGAGCCAGATCGTGGGTGGCTTTTACCAGCGTGATGTTTTTAACTCTTACGGAGCTTACTGGGAGGCCCCATTTTTATTTACAAATAAGTTAGGACTAGGTGTAAATTACATTAAAGATGTAACCTTTGAGCCCATTTACTTTGATACAACTACTCTTAATTATAAAAAAGATA
>JAHDEV010000151.1 GCA_020628615.1 Dokdonia sp. | reverse complement strand
AACTCCTTAAAATACCTCCTCGCTTCCTTCATCACTCTTGGTGCGAGATACAAGGTTGCAATCATCGTTGGTATTGCCATTATGGCAAAAAATCCGTCTATCAAGTTAATCATCATACTAAGTGATGTGGTTGCTCCTATCAAGATACTCGCGATGTAAGCGATGTTATAATACTTCTTATTATGCGCTCCAAAAAGGAAACTCAAGCACTTCGTCCCGTAGTAACTATATGAGAAAAGCGATGAGATACTAAACACGGCGATGCACAATAGTAATATGTATTTCCCTGCGGGTGATAACGCTTTCGCGAAAGCGGAAGCCGTAAGCGTAACTCCATTTGCATCTGTCGTTTGCCACACGTCTGTTACCAAAATGGCCAGCGCCGTAAGTGTACACACCACAATAGTATCTATTGCAGGGCCCAGCATTGCCACCAGTCCTTCACGTATGGGTTGTGCAGTTTTTGCAGCGCCGTGCGCCATAGGTGCCGTACCTACACCAGCCTCGTTTGAAAAAGCACCACGTTTTATACCTAATAAAATCAATCCACCTACCACGCCACCCAGCAGTTTATCTCCCGTATAAAAATCGGCAGAGAAGGCATCTGTAAATATGAGACCCAGATATTTAGGAACTACATCTATGTTTACAAAGAGTATAGCCATTACTGCTACAAAGTAAATAAAGACCATCGCAGGCACTAGTCTTGACGCAGTTTTAGAAATACGATCGAGTCCGCCTAGTATGACAACTGCCGTGATAGCAACAAGCACAAGCCCGATAATCAAGTTAGAGGTAAAACCCACCTCAACACCCTGCGGAACGAGTAATATATCATTTACCGCCTGTGTGAGTTGGTTTACATTAAAAACCGGCAATGCTCCCACGAGTCCCGCAATACTAAAGATTACGGCAAGCGGTTTCCAAGCTTTACCCATTCCTTCTGTGATAAAATACATAGGTCCTCCCTGTGTTTTGCCCTCACTATCTTTACCTCTATACATTATGGCAAGTGAGCCTGTAAAAAACTTTGTTGCCATACCCACAATGGCGCTCATCCACATCCAGAAAACAGCACCTGGACCTCCTATAGCAATCGCTACTGCCACACCTGCGATGTTACCCATACCTACAGTTGCACTAAGCGCTGTAGTGAGCGCCTGAAAGTGTGTGATCTCTCCTTCATCATTTTCTCCATCATACTTCCCTCGCAAGACTGCAACAGCGTGACCTAGATATCTAAATGGCAAAAACCTCGAATAGATGAGCAAAAACAGACCGCCACCTATAAGTAAGCACACGAGCGGGATTCCCCACATAGCGCTAGAAAAATCTGCTATAAGTTCATTAGCCTGATCGTAAAATGATGGTTGTGCTTGCATACAAGATCTATTTATATGGTGAAGTAACAAAAATTAAGAGCAGTTTACCAAAACGTTCACATATATTTTTGAACAGGCATTTGTTTTCGTCACTAAATTTACTCTTATGACACTCACCGCCAGCCAAATCGAGAACATCCTAAGAAACCCAGAGGAAACTGCAGCCGCAGCAAATCTCATTTACGTCTCTGATGCAGACCTCAACATAAGAAGGAAAAAGAAGAAGAAAAACTTTCACTATTACTTTAATGATAAGCCTCTTAAGGACAAAAAGGAATTAGAGCGCATCAATAATCTTGTGATACCGCCTAACTGGGAGAAAGTGCGCATTGCATATCCTCCTAACGGACATTTACAAGTGGTAGGACGCGATGCTAAAAACAGAAAAGTATACCGCTATCACGACCTATGGTCAAAAATTAGAAACCAAACTAAGTTTTATAAACTAGCCAATTTTGGAAACGCACTGCCTAGCATACGCGAGCGCATAGATGAGGATCTTGACGCTCCAGAGATGTCAAAACGCAAGGTGCTTGCACTTGTCCTCAGGCTTATGGAAGAAACCCACATACGCATAGGTAACGACTACTACGCAAAGCGCAATAAAACCTACGGCCTCTCTACCTTACGCACCCGACACGTGACAACTACCAAAGAAAAAATCCGCTTTGAGTTTGTGGGTAAAAAAGGTAAAAAGCACAACATCACCCTACGCAATAAGAAACTAGCAAAACTTGTAAACCGTTGTGAAGAAATACCTGGCTGGGAGTTATTTCAATTTTATGACGCCGCTGGTGAAAAGCACCGCGTAGATAGCACGATGGTAAATGACTATATACACGAGCTGAGTGGCGACTTATTTTCGGCAAAAGATTTTAGAACTTGGGGAGCTACAAAAACTTTTTTTGAAACCGTGCACGACCTAGGCTACACAAAAGACGAAAAAGAAAACAAAGCAAACATACTCACCGCTTTTGATGCCGCTGCAGAGGCTCTAGGTAACACACGCAATGTATGTCGCAAGTACTATGTGCATCCTCAAATAGTAGATGCATACGAGTCTGGATCTATCGTCGCTGAGTTTAAAAAGGTAGATGCTCATCAAGGCGCAAGACCATTTTTTACAGAAACTGAGGAGGTATTACTGCAAATGATTTCAAAGTTTGAATTAGACTTTAGTAAGTGATATAAGTACGCTTTCGCGAAAGCGTAACACAAAAAAAGCCCCTTCGTAACGAAAGGGCTTATTAATTTTTAAGATGCTATGCTCTTATTTTGCAAGGTATGCGAGCACGTTTTTCTCGATACGCTCTTGAATGTTTGAAGTATCCGCTTTCGCGAAAGCGTCACCTGTAATATTCTCATACAACTCAATATATCTTTCTGATACAGTCTCTATGTACTCGTCTGTCATCTCAGGCACCGTTTGTCCCTCTAGACCTTGAAAGTTATTTGAGATAAGCCACTGTCTCACAAACTCTTTAGATAGTTGTTTTTGAGCTTCGCCAGCTGCTTGACGCTCCTCATAACCTTCGGCATAGAAGTAACGAGAAGAGTCTGGAGTATGTATCTCATCTATGAGAACAATCTCACCATCTGCGGTTTTTCCAAATTCATACTTGGTATCTACTAGTATAAGCCCTCTAGATGCTGCAATCTCACTTCCTCTTTGAAAAAGCTTGCGTGTGTAATCTTCTAGCACGAGGTAATCCTCTTCTGAAACGATGTTCTTTTTAATAATATCCTCTCTTGAGATATCCTCATCGTGGTCACCCATCTCTGCCTTAGTAGCTGGTGTGATGATAGGCTCTGGAAAGGCATCATTTTCTTTCATTCCTTCTGGCATCGCAACACCACAAAGTATTCTCCTACCCGCTTTATACTCTCTAGCCGCGTGCCCAGACATATAGCCACGTATTACCATCTCCACTTTAAAAGGCTCACATCGCTTCCCTATTGCCACATTAGGATCTGGAGTAGCCACGAGCCAGTTAGGCACGAGGTCTTCTGTATCCTTCATCATTTTAGTAGCAATCTGATTTAAGATTTGTCCTTTAAAAGGAATTCCCTTAGGCATTACAACGTCAAAGGCACTTAGCCTATCTGTTGCAACCATAAGTAATAAATCATCTTCGAGTGTGTAGACTTCTCTCACTTTACCCTTATAGATAGATTTCTGACCAGGGAAGTTAAAATTAGTGTCTGTAATAGTGTTCACTATAGGTTGGTTTGAACGGTTGTATTAATCCTTTTGAGGTATTAAAACAACACGATTAGTTATTCTTCAAAAGTAAAATTCTGAATGATATATTACGAATTAAAAGTATAGAAATATGTTAGTCGTTTCTATTTTCTATCTCGCGATAAGCCGCAATCATTTTCTTTACTAGAGGATGGCGCACCACATCTTTATCATCAAGATAAATCATCCCTACTCCTTTTACGGTTTTGAGGATAAGTAACGCTTCCTTAAGACCACTGGTGACACGTCTAGGTAAATCTATCTGCCCTGGATCTCCAGTAATCATAAACTTTGCATTACGTCCCATACGAGTAAGGAACATCTTCATCTGGGCGTGTGTTGTGTTTTGAGCTTCATCAAGTATCACAAAAGCATTATCAAGTGTACGACCACGCATAAAAGCCATAGGTGCAATTTGTATCACTCCTTTCTCAATAAAGGTCTCTAGCTTTTCACTAGGTATCATATCCCTAAGTGCATCATAAAGTGGCTGCATATAAGGGTCGAGCTTCTCCTTCATATCACCAGGTAGAAAACCTAAATTTTCTCCAGCCTCTACAGCAGGTCTCGTGAGTATAATACGTTTTACTCGCTTCTCCTTAAGCGCTTTTACGGCTAGTGCAACGCCTACATATGTTTTACCAGTACCGGCAGGACCTATCGCAAAGGTTAGGTCATTCTTTTTTGAAAGCTCTACGAGTTTACGCTGGTTTGCCGTTTGTGGTTTTATGAGTTTACCACTCACCCCGTGTACAAGTACATCGCCACTCTCTACAGGCGTCTCATAATCTTCTTTACTCACACTTGTAAGTACGCGCTCTATTGAGTTTTCATCTATCTTATTATACTTCCCAAAGTGATCCATAAGCATCGTCATACGCCTATCAAACTCTTCTAGAAGATCTTCATCTCCGTAAGCTTTGATTTTATTACCTCTAGCTACTATCTTGAGTTTAGGAAAATACTGCTTGAGGAGTTCTATATTAGCATTGCGCTGTCCAAAAAATTCGCGCGGATTGATTTCTGAGAGTTCTAAGATTAATTCGTTCAAAAGGCAGAAGGATTTAGTGAGTTACGTCCGTAAAATATTTTAGCTTTGTTTACTACTAAAATACGTCTTTTTTAA
>JAHDEV010000010.1 GCA_020628615.1 Dokdonia sp. | reverse complement strand
CGTCTTCTTTTATTCTTTTCTTACCATACACACCTTTTGCCGCTGCAGCATCAAATGGTACGCCTATGATACCTATAGACGGTGATGGCGCACTCGTATTTGTGTTTGAAATAACTGTCTCGGTTGTTGCTGCCCCAGCGGCAAATGAGCTTGCCATACTTGCGGTAGTACTAGCTGCTGCTGGAGCCGCTGGTGGAGGCGTAGCCTTAAGCTTTGTTCTACACGCCTCAAGATCTGCCTCTAGTGAGGCTGTCTTCTTTCTACAAGCGTCAAGATCTGCTTTGTAATCATAGGTATCGTGAGTTGTTGTTTCTTCTTTAGAACTACCAAAGAGTCTACCTAGTAAGTAACCTAAAATTCCGCATACTACTCCGGCTATAAGTGGCCAGATCCAGCAAGCTATATTTGAAAAATCCATATGTATATTTTTTTAATGTGTTAGTTTATAGTTATAACGGCGCGTCTGTTTTGAGCGCGGCCTTCTTCTGTATCATTTGTTGCAATAGGGTTACGTTCTCCCTTTGTAACGGTTTTGATTTTTGCACCTGCAATCCCATTGTTTTGAAGGTATTGCTTGCCAAATTCTGCACGCTCAAGTCCTAGTCTGTCATTTGTAGCCATACTACCTTGACTGTCTGTGTGTCCCTCTACCGTAATGCTAGATCCTTCTACCTTGTCTAGGTAACGTGTGATGTCTCCTAGTTTTTTACGCTGTTGCGCGTTGAGGTTTACAGAAGCCTCTGAGTAGTCAAAGTATATCACTAGTGGGTCTGCCTTAATAGCTGCGGCCATATTTGCAAGGTCTTCTTGCGCTTTGGCCTCATCTTCGGCGGCTTGTGCGTAGAGATTGTATGAAACAGGTCCTCTATAAATATCTCCATCTGGAACTAGTTCTTCTCTTAGCTCGCCATAGGTGTTTATATGGTTTGAAGAGATTCCTTGCTGCACAAAATAGTTCTTTACAGCGGTAGCACGTGCAAGACCTAGGTTTTCGTAAGCAGAGTTATTTACCTCGTCGCTGTCATAATATCCAGTAACATTAACACGTTGGTTTGCATTACCTTCTGCATCAAAATAGCCTTTAAGCTTTGCAATACCATTGTTGACATCTGTAGCCACAGGTGTAAGAATAGCAAAGTCTGAACTTTTGAAGTTAAAATTATCATTGCTTGTAAAAGCAAAGTTTCCGTCTGTACCTCTCAGATTGAAGCCCATTGAGGTGGCAGCCGCGGGAGCAGCTACTGCGTTTTGATCATCTACTGTTGTTTCTTGCTCAACTGTGGTAGAAGCAGCGCTTGCGCCGGCTCCACAACAAAAAATCCAAGCCAGAATCATACAAATGACAATCGTAAGTAGCATACCTAGTAGGTATCCTGATTTCTTACTCATATTAGTTTGTTTTAAATGGTTCGTGTGACTTAAAGTTAGTTAAAATTTTAACATATCTGTATTATATGTATTGATTCTTAGTAATTTATGTATTTCCTCGGGTGTTTTGCTGGGTTTATCGAGCGTTTTTTGAGAGTTCAACCCTTGTAAAACACATTGTTTAGTGTGTTTTGTTGATTTTCAAATGTTTACAAAAAGATAACGTCAAAGGTTGCAAGTGGCAAGCCTTTATCTTAATAAAATTGCAGTAGGATGAGATTACGCTTGCGCGAAAGCGTAAAAGAAAATCATTTTTGCTTTCTCATAGCGAGCAGCCCAAAAACAGGACCTATAGCGAGAAGTGGTAAGACATACATAAGCGGCACAAAAGACTGTAGTAATACAAGTGCCTGTATACTAATAATTGTAATGGCAAACCCTAGACAATTTACAATAGTTAAGGCAGTACCTTTTACAGCGGGTGCGGCTCGCTGGGCTACGAGTGTAGAAAAGAGTGGGGAGTCTGCAATGACGACCATACCCCAAAAAATGAGAAACACAATGACAGCTAGGTAATATGCTGTGCTCAATAACAACGGCGCTATAAGGCAGCACATACCAGACAAGAGTAAGAAGCGTTTTGCCATTTTTTGAACTCCTACCTTTTGTGATAGATAGCCACCCGCTATACAAGCAATGGAGCCTGAACCTATAATTATAAACGAATATAAGCTTACAGATAGGCTTGTGTCTGGATGCTGTTTTACATAGGCTATTAGTATGGCAGGCACGAGCGTCCAGAAGGTGTATAATTCCCACATATGACCTATGTATCCTAGTGCGGCCTTATTAAAATTAGAGTCTTTAAATATATCCTTTAGTTGTTTAAAGCTTAAGGTGCCTCCGGCCCTTCTGTATGGTCCGTCTGGCACTAGCAACTGTAATAAAACCCCACCAAACACTGCGGCACAAGAGGTAATAATCATCACGGTTTGCCAAGAGACACTAGCTAATAAATCACCTAGTAAATGGGGAAATGCTGTACCTAGCACAAGAGCACCTACTAGATATCCCAGCGAGCGACCCAGTCCTTTGTCAAAATAATCTGCTGCTATTTTCATCCCTACGGGATATATTCCAGCTAGAAAAAAACCGGTGAGAAATCGCAATAAGAGCAGTGTAGAGAGCGTGTTACCCTGCCAAATCATAGCAAGGTTAAACAAAGCGCCCGTGGTCGCACAAACTAGAAATACTCTAGAAGGAGAAAATCTGTCTGCAATGGCAAAAATGGCAAATAGAAGCGTACCTACTATAAACCCTAGCTGTACAGCAGTTGTAAGATGTGCTACGGCATTTTGATTAAGATAAAAATCACTTATGAGCCCAGGCATCACCGCATTACCCGAAAACCATAACGACGTACCACAAAACTGTGCAAAAACAATGGTAGGTAAGATGTGTGGTGCAGGCTTCAAAAAATAATCTCGTTCTTAATGTGCTAGAAAGATAACTTATTTGTGCGGGGTGACGCTTTCGCGAAAGCATAAAAAAACCGCTTCTATGTAAGAAACGGTTTTTAGTACTATTAATAGTGTTTAGTCTATAAATCAAACTTGATACCCTGCGCCAGCGGAAGCTCTGTGGTATAGTTTATAGTGTTAGTTTGTCTTCTCATATATACCTTCCAGGCATCAGATCCAGACTCGCGTCCTCCACCAGTATCTTTCTCACCTCCAAAGGCTCCACCTATCTCTGCACCAGAGGTACCTATATTTACATTTGCAATACCACAGTCTGATCCTGCCGCGCTCAAGAAACGCTCTGCCTCACGTAAGTTATTAGTCATAATTGCAGAAGATAGACCTTGTGCTACGCCATTTTGTAACTCTAGGGCGTCTACCACGTCACCTGTGTATTTTAATAAGTATAAAACAGGGGCAAATGTCTCGTGCTGTACAATCTCATACTCATTACTAGCTTCTGCTATTGCTGGTTTTACATAGCAACCACTCTCATAACCTTTACCTGTAAGAACACCACCTTCTACAATGATGTTACCACCTTCTGCAACCACACGCTCTAAGGCTTTGTTATAGTTTGCAACAGCGTCTGTATCTATGAGTGGTCCTACGTGGTTATTTTCATCTAGTGGGTTACCTATACGTAGTTGGCCGTATGCTTTTACAATAGCATCTTTTACCTGGTCATATACACTCTCGTGTATGATAAGACGGCGTGTAGATGTACATCTTTGTCCTGCAGTACCTACCGCACCAAAAACAGCACCTATTACGGTCATTTTAATATCTGCATCTGGAGTAACGATAATAGCATTGTTACCACCTAGCTCAAGTAATGATTTACCTAGGCGCTCACCTACCGTAGCAGATACTATTTTACCCATACGAGTAGATCCCGTAGCAGATATTAATGGTACACGCTTATCTGTAGTCATCATTTCGCCTACTTTGTAATCACCATTTATAAGACAAGAGATACCCTCTGGCATATCATTTGCCTTAAGAACTTCTGCAATGATGTTTTGACAAGCAACACCACAAAGCGGTGTTTTTTCTGATGGTTTCCATACACATACATCACCACATACCCAAGCAAGCGCCGTGTTCCAAGCCCATACTGCTACAGGAAAGTTAAAGGCAGATATAATACCTACCACTCCTAGTGGGTGGTATTGCTCATACATTCTGTGGCCTGGTCTTTCTGAGTGCATTGTAAGACCGTGTAACTGTCGTGAGAGCCCCACTGCAAAGTCACAGATGTCTATCATCTCTTGTACTTCACCTAGACCTTCTTGATATGATTTACCCATCTCGTAAGAAACGAGCTTTCCTAGCGGCTCTTTTACCTCACGTAGCTTGTTACCAAACTGGCGTACAAGTTCTCCACGAGCAGGAGCGGGCATTGTTCTAAAATCTTTAAACGCGGCTGTAGCTGCGCTCATTACGGTCTCATAATCTTCTTTTGTAGTGGCTTTTACTTTACCTATAAGTTGACCATCTACTGGTGAGTGTGATTCAATAATCTCACCGTTACCAAAGTTTTTTTGACCCGTTGAGGTTCCTTCATTTATGGCAGAAAGTCCGAGGATTTTCATCGCTTCGTCCATTCCAAAATCTTTTGCTACTGTGCTCATCGTTTTTTTATGAATAACTGAGATAAGAAAACCAGTAAAGTTGCCTTACTCAAGGGTTAATATCTATTTATACTTCTCAAATATATGTGAGATGTCTATGTGAGTCAAATCTAAGAATAATTCAAAGGTTTCCATAAAAAAGGGTGTATAATTAAATACACCCTAAAAATTATTCTGTTTTTTTATCAATCTGCTGTAAAACGTTCATCTACTTCCATCACCGTACCGCAGTTGTTGCAGGTTCTAAGCTCCTCACTATTATAGAAGTTCTTAAAATGTGACTGGAAGTCTTTTTCTACATCGTGAAGTTTAAAGTATACCTCGTGTAGTTTGTTATTACAATTATCGCAGTACCATAAAAGACCGTCTGTTCCTTTTAGGTCTAGTCTTTTACGTTCTACTACGAGTCCTATTGAGTTGTCGTGGCGCACCGGTGAGTGTGGTACTCCAGCTGGGTGTAAGTACATATCACCAGGACCTAACTTCATCGTGCGTTTTACACCTTCGTCTTGTACGTGCACCTCAATGTGCCCTTCTAGTTGAAAAAAGAGTTCTTCGGTCTCGTTATAGTGATAGTCTTTTCTTGCATTAGGCCCACCCACAATCATTACGATATAGTCACCAGCGTCTTTGTAAAGATTTTTATTACCTACGGGTGGTTTAAGAAGATCTCTATTTTCTTCTATCCATTTATTTAAATTAAAGGGAGGTGCTATGGCCATATATGTCTTATTTGTTTACTATAAAAGTACAAAAAGTAGTACGCTTTCGCGAAAGCGTAAAAAAAACATCCCCACCTACTATAGCAGGTGGGGATGATAATCAAAAGATTTGGGGATTTTCTGGTTATCTAAAGAAGAGTTGTGTGTAATATGGCACACCCATTTCATTCTTTACGATACCTATACCTGTATGTGTGTAGTCACCTTCTAGTGCTTGTTTATGTGATGGACTTCCTAACCAACCTTGTACTACAGACTCTGCATCCATATATCCATAAGCGACATTTTCACTTACAATGTGAGCGCCATTTTCTTGTAAACTCGCCGAACGTGCATAAAAATTATCGTGACTAGGCTCGCTCTGTATTACCATATAATTAGAGTGACCTAAGGCAAGATCTTCAGAGTAGTTATGCCATTGCAACTCATTAAGGCCTAAAGTTGCCCTATGTGCGTTTAAGACAGCTAGCACTTCTAGAGCTAGTTCGGTGTCGTTTTCAACCTCGATTGGTGCTTCAAGGTTTGTTGTGAGTTCTTCTGACTCATTAATTGGATCGGTACTGCAAGAGCAGATAAGTAGCATTGCTGCAATTAAGCAGAGACTTTGGTTAATCAGTTTCATAATTTGGGGTTATGAGTTATGACTGCAAGATAAAAACTTTTCGCACTTAATCGTGCACTTTGTGTATTTAATCGATGAAATACACAAAAAATGTAGTTTTTTTAAAATTTTACAAGTAGGAAGTATCTGTATTATTCACTTTTGGAACGTTCAAATGCTTCTTTCTCCTTATATTAGACCTATATATTTTAAGTAAAACCTTATGAAAAAGTTAGTTACGCTTGTTTTGTTGTCTTTAATTGTATGTTCTTGCGATATGCCTGTTAAAGAAAAAGAAGATAAGATTAGTGCATCATCTATACCTGCAGATCAAAAATTTGGTCTTGTTATACACGGAGGTGCGGGTACTATCCTTAAAAAAAATATGACAGACTCTCTTGAGAGTGCTTATCGAGCAAAACTTGATGAAGCTACAAGGGCCGGTCATAAGGTGCTCTCAGATGGAGGTACGAGTATGGAGGCGGTGACGGCAGCTATCAATATTATGGAAGATAGCCCACTTTTTAACGCAGGAAAGGGTGCCGTATTTACACACGATGGCACAAACGAGCTTGATGCAAGTGTGATGGATGGTGAGACCCTTAATGCTGGCGCCATATCTGGTGTAACTACAGTAAAAAACCCTATAGACCTAGCAGTAGCTGTAATGAATAAATCTGAGCACGTGATGCTTAGTGCAAAAGGAGCAGAGCAGTTTGCAGCAGAGCAAGGACTTGAGATAGTAGACCCTTCTTATTTTTATACAGAGAGAAGGTATAAATCGCTTCAGAAAATAATAGATAAAGAAAAAACGCAACTAGATCACGATCTAGATAAAAAGGTGACGTTTATGGATCCTTTTATAAAGGATAATAAATATGGTACTGTAGGTTGTGCAGCACTAGATAAGTATGGTAACCTCGCAGCAGGTACCTCTACAGGAGGGATGACTAATAAAAGGTATAACCGTATAGGAGATGCACCTATTATAGGAGCAGGAACGTATGCAAATAATGCCAGTTGTGCAGTAAGTAGTACTGGATGGGGAGAGTTCTTTATGCGTGGTATGGTGGCACACGATATTGCTGCTATTATGGAGTATAAGGAAGTTACATTACAAGAAGCTGCAGAAGAGGTGATCCAGAAAAAACTTACAGACCTAGGCGGTACGGGAGGAATTGTATCTATAGATAGAGATGGTAATGTTGCAATGGAGTTTAATACAGCAGGGATGTACCGTGCACATATGAATGCTGCTGGAGAGATAGATATAAAAATTTATAAGAACAACTAGTATGGATAGAGCGTGTCCAGAATGTGGAGATAAAATTATAGGTAGGGCAGATAAGAAGTACTGTAGCTCATCTTGCCGCAACTCTCATAATAATAGTCAAAACAAGGACTCAAAAAATATGATGCGCAACATAAATAACCGGTTGCGCAAAAACTACCGTATATTAGAAAAACTCAACCCAGTAGAAAAAACAAAAACTACTAAGGCAAAACTAAACGCAGCGGGTTTTGACTTTAATTATTTCACTAGCATCTACACGACTAAAGCAGGTACTATTTATTACTTTATATATGATCAAGGATATTTACCGCTAGATGGTGACTTTTATGCACTCGTAAAAAGAAAGAATTAATATGAAAATCTACGCCGAAACTAAAAACCTAATCCTTAGGGAGATTGTCATAGAGGATACTGGAGCTATGTATCGCTTAGATAGCGACCCCCTTGTGCATAAATATCTAGGTAACAAACCTATAAACTGTATGGGCAAAGCAAGAGCCTATGTAGATTACATACGTATGCAATATGAAACTTACGGCATAGGCCGCTGGGCTGCTATAGAAAAATCTACAGGTGAGTGGATAGGGTGGACCGGCTTAAAAATGAATTTTGAAAACGAGATGAACGGTCATACAGATTTTTATGACATAGGTTATCGCTTTATGCCACAATACTGGGGCAAGGGTTATGCAACAGAGTCATCTATCGCCGCTAGAGATTACTTTTTTGAAAACTATGCTGGTAAAAAACTGTGCGGTATGGCAGAGCTGGGCAACGGCGCTTCTTGCCGCGTACTAGAAAAAATAGGACTAGAGCGCAAAGATAATTTTATCTACAAGCCAGAAAATATAGAGCTGGCCTGGTTTGAAAAAACAATGTAATCTATTTCCAAGTCTGACCATTAAGCTCTAATGCCGCTTTAAGGACATCTTTCTGGCTTATCTGGCCTACTAGTTTACCATTTTCTACTATAGGGAAGCGTCTATGTTTTGATTCAAGAAATTTATTTGCCGCGTCAAAAACATTCATATTACCATCTATAGTATCTACATTAGATACCATATGATTGCTCACTTTCATATTATCCATAGGCATATTATAATATCTACTCTCTGAGATTTGCTTCATACAGTCACCCTCAGAAATTATCCCTAGCAGTTCATTTTGTTCATTTACTACGGGACCGCCAGATATTTTATGCTTTATAAGACTATTCATCACCTCGAGAACAGATTGATCTGGAGAGAAGGTAATGAGTTTACGGCTCATATAATCACTTACTTTTATATCTGTTGAGGAGCTCTTTACGTCTTTTACACGTTTACCTATAAAACTTTTAATCGCCATAACTATCTGATTTTGTTGTCTTAAAGTTAGTGATTTATATTTAATAAGTTGTGTTACGCTTTCGCGAAAGCGTACTCCAAACCTATAAATTTGTATTTTACAACCACCAAACCAATAGCAAATGAAACGCCTTAAACATTTCTTCTCATTTTTTGTACTTCTTTTTTTAGTGTGGTTTAGTTTTAAATCGCTTATACCAGACACTGCTTCTTCTGGAGATGTGCCGCTTACTGAGTTCTCTACAGAACGTGCAATGAGCCAACTTAAAGTAATCTCTCAAAAACCACATTATGTAGGGTCACCTGCACACGCCGAAGTGCGTGGATATATTATAGATGAGCTTAAGAAATTAGGTCTTGAGCCCGCTGTACAAGAGGGATATGTGCTAGACTCTTGGTGGGGGTCGAGTACCTTAGTAAAGCCAAAAAACATAGTGGCACGTTATAAAGGAACCGGCACGGGTAAGGCAGTATTATTAATGTCGCATTATGATAGTGCTCCACATAGTAAGTCTCACGGGGCGAGCGATGCGGGGTCTGGAGTGGTGACTGTTTTAGAAAGTTTAAGAGCCTATCTAGCAGCCGGAGTTGAGCCAGAAAATGATATAATCGTGCTATTTACAGACTCTGAAGAGTTAGGTCTAGACGGTGCTACGCTATTTGTAAAAGAACACCCTTGGGCAAAAGACGTGGGTATTGCCTTAAACTTTGAAGCTAGAGGCTCTTCTGGGCCTTCTAATATGATTGTGGAGACTAATGGGGGTAATGAAAATCTCATTAAAGAGTTTGAGAAGGCTGGACTTGAGTATCCCGTAGCTACATCATTAATGTATAGTATATATAAAATGCTACCTAATGATACAGACTCTACAGTGTTGCGTGAAGATGGCGATATACCAGGTTTTTTCTTTGCTTTTATAGACAGTCATTATAATTATCATACGGTAAATGATACTGTAGATAACCTTGACCCGCGTACACTTGAGCATCAAGGACAGTACTTGCTGCCGCTTATAAAGCATTTTGCTCAAGTAGATTTATCTACTATAAAGTCTACTCAAGATCGAGTTTACTTTGATACACCTTTATTCACTTTTGCATCCTATCCTTTTGCGTGGGTGTTACCTATGTCTATCATCGCACTCGTAATTTTTATACTCTTACTTTTTAAAGGTTTTAGAGATAAGAAATTAAGTGGTAGGGCTGTAGGGCGAGGATTTTTAGCACTTATTATTTCTTTAGGCTGTTCATTATTGCTATTGCAAGTTTTTGCTTTGTTAATGCCGTCATTATACCCTCAGTATAATGATATGTTACCAGTGTTTATATATAATGGTCACTGGTATACCATTGCTTTTGTAATAATGTCTCTTGCGTTTAGTTTTGGTTTTTATAGTCGCTTATGTAAGCTAGAACACACCCCAAGTACCTACGTTGCACCACTTACATTGTGGGTGATTATTAATATTCTTGTTGCTGTATATTTAAAAGGTGCAGGCTTTTTTGTTATTCCATTATTATTTGGCCTTGTAGCCTTTTTTGTAATGATCAAGCAAAAGAAACCAAGCGTTATTTTAATGCTGCTTTTAGTAGCGCCAGGGATATTTGTTTTTTCACCTTTAGTACAATTCTTTCCTGTAGGTTTAGGACCATCTGCATACTGGATTTCTATACTTTTTACAGTACTAGTTTTTGGTTTATCATTACCAGTAATAGGCTATTATAAGAGTAAGCGCTTTTTAGGTTATATAGGTTTAATACTTACGTTTGTATTTTTAGGAGTAGCACACGCAAAGTCTGATTATATAGAAGAGAGACAAAAACCTAATAGTTTATTGTATTATCATAAGGAGGGAGATGCAAAGGCATACTGGGTAACTTATGACGATTATATAGACAGTTGGGTAGAAGGCTATCTAGGTAACGCACCCAAGGCTGCTAGTGATTATATAGCAAATGCTTCTGGTAGTAAGTACAATACCTCTTTTAGCTATGCAAAGGAAACCTCTGTTATAGATCTTGAAGAAACTATCATCATCAAAGAAAAGGATGAGGTTATAGATGGAAATAGAGAGGTAATACTAAGCATAAGACCACAGCGACGCATTAACAGAATACGCCTCTTTGCAGATAAGGACACACCATTTAAAATGTTATCTTATAACAAGAAGGAGTACAAGCCAGATAGCACAGAGACCTTATATAAAAAACGTAGGACAAATGCGCTGTTAAGTTATTATATGGGTGAAGGCGAAGAGCTAGAATTTAGCTTTACAATACCAGCAGGAGTAGATCCAAAAATAAGTTTTAGAGAATACTCTTTTGACTTACTCGAGCATCCTAAATTTACTGTCTCAACAAGACCAAAGACAATGATGCCAAAACCCTTTATAGTAAACGATGCAATTATACAAGAACGCTATATAAACATAGATGAACTAGCCTTTGCTACTTCTCAAAACGACACATTGCAATTACAAGAATAATAATTGCCTTTTAATATAATTCCTATATGCAGGGAAAGCCTATGAATAAAAGAATAACAATAGCAGGACTAGGGTGGTTAGGACAACCGCTTGCATCTCATCTCAAACTTTTTGGATATCAAGTAAAAGGTAGTGTCACAGATACAGAGAAGGCAAAAGCACTTACAAAAAGTGGCATTACAGCTTACCCTGTTGTTATAGCAGAGGCTGGTGTGTCTGGACTTGTAGACACCTTACTGGTGGATACCGATGTGCTTATGATAATGATTCCTCCGGGGCTGCGTAGAAATACTGGAGCAAACTATGCGCTTAAAATGGCTCACTTTTTACATCAAATAGAGAGGTCGAAAATAGAAAAAGTCATCCTAGTAAGCAGTACCTCAGTATATGATGACTCACAGGGTGTAGTTACAGAAAAAATCGCGCCTAGACCTGAGACTAACGCTGGCAAGCAATTACACGATGTAGAGCAAATTTTCTTTAACAACAGTGCTTTTAAGACTACAGTTGTACGCTTTGGAGGGCTTTTTGGAGGGAACAGAAATCCTGTTAAGTTTCTCGCAGGCCGTAAGGGACTTACTAATGGTAAGGCTCCTGTAAATATGATTCATAGAGATGATTGTATAGGTGTCTTAATGGCTATAGTAAAGCAAGACGCCTTTGGCCATATTATAAATGCCGTTGCGCCTAGCCACCCGTCAAAAAAGGCATATTATACACAGCAAGCACAAGAACTAGGCCTTGAGCCTCCAGAGTACATAGAGGAGGATACAGCCACTTTTAAAGAGGTAAATAGTGTGGTTGTAAAACCCGTTTTGAACTATGAGTTTCAGGTTGATTTATAGATTGCTATAACCATTAAGTAGTTTAAGTACGCTTTCGCGAAAGCATAAAAAAAACCGTCCCTATTTGAGACGGTTTTTTAAGTTTAAAAAGCGTTTGTATTACCAAATACGCACTCTATCTTCAGGAGCTAGGTAATTTGCATCTCCTTCTTTTATATCAAATGCTTCATAAAAAGCATCTACATTAAGTAAAGGTTGTACAGCACGCACCATCCCTGGAGAGTGTGGGTCTGTCTTGATTTGTGTTCTTAAAGCCTCATCACGACTCTTAGTTCTCCATACGGTTGCCCAAGACATAAAGAAACGTTGTTCTGGCGTAAAGCCGTCTATGTTTTCTGGACGTCCATTTTCTGCATAGTATTTCTGAAGTCCGTCATAAGCCCCCAGTACGCCTCCTAGATCACCTATATTTTCACCTAGTGTAAATTTACCGTTTACAAAAACACTGTCTAGTACTTCTACATTACTATATTGCTCTGCAAGTGCATTACCGCGTTTTGTGAATGCCTCAAGGTCTGACTCTGTCCACCAGTTTTTAAGATTACCCTCTGCATCAAAACGTGCTCCACTATCATCAAAAGCGTGTGAAATCTCGTGACCTATTACGGCACCTATACCTCCATAATTTACAGCCTCATCTGCCGTGTAGTTGTAAAATGGTGGCTGTAATATTGCCGCTGGAAAAACAATCTCGTTGTTAAGCGGGTTAAAGTATGCATTAACCGTTTGTGGTGACATTCCCCACTTAGATTTATCTACAGGTTCACCTATATCTTCATAATTTTTAAGTTGCCCCCATTTACCTACGGCTGTCATATTTTCAAAATACGTCTTATCTGCAGATACCTCCATTGTAGAGTAATCTTCCCACTTGTCTGGATATGCAATTTTAACTGTGAATTTATCAAGCTTTTCGATTGCTTTTTCTTTAGTCTCTTCTCCCATCCAGTCTAAATTCTGGATACGATTTTTGTAAGCATCAATCACGTTTGCAATCATTGTTTCTGCCTTTGCTTTTGCCTCTGGCGGAAACTTTGCATCTACATATAGCTGCCCTAGAGCTTCTCCTACGGTACCGTTTACAGTGGCAAGCGCACGCTCATCTGCTGGACGCTGCTTTTTTGCACCGCTTAGGTATTTACTATAAAATTCCCAGTTTGCTGTTTCAATATCTGTGCTTAGTCTACCAGATGCACTATTAAAAGTATCCCAGCGCACGAGTGTTTTTATATCTTCAATAGATGTGTTATTTAAAAACTTGTCTAAGGCTGCAGTATACTTAAGCTGTGTTACCGTGAGGGTGTCAAATTCTTTTTTGATACCTAGGTCTTTTATCATCTTTTTAAGATCTACAGATGTAAGCATTGCATCTGCCTCTTCTACAGATCGTGGATTGTTAAAGTTACGAGCATCGCGACTTTCTACCTTGTCTAGTCGTGGTATAGCAAGCGCCGTTTCCATTTCAAGAATTTTTTCTGCGGCTGCTGTGGCATCTGCTTCAGAGTCACCTAGCTTTTGTAACATTCTTGCAATGTGCTTTTTGTACTCTACACGTATTTCTTTAGACTTACTGTCTTCTAAGATGTAATAGTCACGGTCTGGAAGTCCCAAACCATTTGCGCCTAGATAAACAGTATTCATTGAGCTATCATTAAGATCTGCTCCAGCACCTATACTTAAAAATGGAGAAGATACCGCAGGGTTTGTAGCAAGTACGGTTTGTAACTCTGCGAGGTTTGAGACAGCAGCGATATCATCTAGTGCTGGTTGTAAAGGTTTTAATCCGGCTTCATTTCGCGCAAGCGTGTCTAACTTTGTATTAAAGATTGCGAGAGCTTTTGCTTGATCTGTTCCTTCTGAATATTTTCCGCTTTTTTCTGCTTCGTCAAGTATAGCGAGAACATCTGCATCTGTAGATTTACGTAGTACAGAAAAGCCTCCCCAGCTTGTACGATCATCAGGTATCTCTGTGTTTTTCATCCAAGACCCGTTTACATAGTTGTAAAAGTCTTGATTAGGAGTTACAGAGGTATCCATATTTTCAAGTACGATACCCGGGATTTCTTCTGTTTTGGCTTCATCTTTTGAGCCGTCTGTTTTACAACTTGCCATAGCAAGTGCGCAAGAGGCTACAATTGCAGCCGATTTATAAAGTTTCATAGTGTTATGAGTGTTTGAAATTATATTTGAATAAGACGTTATTAATTTTGGATTGTTACAAAGTTAATAAAACAAAAAGCCCTCTTTTAAAGAGGGCTTGATTAGTTAGTTGCGTATCAGTTTTTTGGTTATTTGCTTTGTGCCTGTATTGAGTTTTAGTAAATATAAACCGGTGGCATATGAGCTCATATCTAATGGATAGGTAGTCTCACCTGCAGTGGTTGTAATAGGTTTTACAACCACCTTACCTAAGATGTCATAAACTTCTATAATAAGCGGAGTTCCTTGAGACCAATTAATATTAAAAATACCGTTTGATGGGTTTGGGTGTATACTAAGCCCTGAAACCGTTACCTCATCTATAGCAAGTGGGTCAAGACCTATATGTAAATCATCTAAGAGTACTCCTTCTCTCACAGTGTTCTGATCTGAGTGGAAAACAAATCTAAAGATCATACTGGTCTCTGCGGCAAAGGCTGTAAGGTCATAGCTATACTCGTTAAGAGAGGTGTCATTATCACCTGTCCACTGTGCTCCTGGACAGTTAAAACAATTGTTACCAGGTAATGTGTCACTGTTATACCAGTTAGGATCATTTGCTGTTCCTAATATATTCCAGGTAACGCCATTATCTGTAGTATACTCCATATACATTATATCCCAATCAGTTTCTAGCTCAAAAGCCATCTTGAAAGAGATTTGAGGAACGTCTAGTGCAGAAATATCATAACATTTAGTAGTTAAAAACTCTTTGATATTATCACCGTGATCACCGCTTAGATTAGTAGCATATACATTCTCACCAGATGCCGCTTGGTTTAGAGCTGGGCCTGTAGGGATTCCTCTTTGCCAAGTAGCACTTGATGTATCACAATTACCTCCGTTGCTGTTTTCAGTTAGTATCAGAAGGGTGTCTTCTTCTGATTCAAAATCATTTATAAGATCGCCTTCACCTACTGCATTTACAGCTAGAATTGTTCTTGAGTCATTATTATCAATTAACTGATCACCATCTAGTATAACCTCTGCAACTAGTTCATAAGTACCAGTAGGAAGCCCCAGCACAGGTAATTCTACAGTGGTAGACTCTTGAGATGCGAGCGACCCAGACCACTCTATTGTGTTTGATATACCGCCAGCCATATAGTTTATAGTTGCAGCTGTAATCACATCTGTACCGCTATTTATAAGAGTAAGCTCTGTAGGGATTTCTTCACAAGAGAGTGCTTGATTACCTAAAGGTATAAGAGAAGTCGTTGCTATGTCTAGCGCTATAGGCTCTGTATCTATGTTAGTTTGCCAGATGCCACGGCCGTAGGTTGCTGCAGTTAGAATTCCGTTTGATTCATTAATATCTAAGTCACGCACAGCAGTGTTAGGTAATCCATTATCAAAGGTTTCCCAATCGTTTGTGATATCATCATACCTCCATACTCCTAGTGCTGTACCTAAGTAAAGTGGATTTTGAGAGTGCAAATTTTGGTGTTTAATTACAAGTTTTGGCACTTCTGGTAATGACCCCGTAATTTCAGTTGCAACAATATCTACTCCTGTAATTGTGCCTTGATATACTCTACCTGAAGTTCCAGCAGTTACTATATAGATAGTCGAGCTGTCTCCATATTTCACTTCAAGTGAAGATATATTATTTGAAAAATTAGTCACGAAATCAAAATTCTCGCCACTGTCAGAACTTTTGTATAGTTGATTATCAACTGCGACATACATTACCTCTGCATTATTTGGATCTGTTTCAAGATGGTCAATACGAGTCCCAAATGATGACGAACGTTGTACCCAACTATTTGAACAAAAATCTAGCTCGTATACACTAGTATATCCTGCATATAGTTTACTGTCTTTTGCAAAGGCAAGAGGTGTTATCCAGTTACCAGTTTCTGGCGAGTTGAAAGCTCCTGCTAGTGATGCTCCTCCATTGTTTGAAAAATATGGACCACCACCACTTTGTATAAATCCGTAGACTCTACTTGGATCATTTGGATCAAAGACATTTTCCATTCCATCTGCTCCGTAGTAGTTTTGCCATTGCTCATTAAGGCGGGCATAACCTCCGTTATCTTGTAATCCTCCAGAAATAAGAGAGGCATCTGTTGCAGCTACGTCTATTCTATAAAATTGCCCTATTGCTAGACCATCTGTAATGCTTGTAAAACTAGCGCCACCATCTGTAGATGTATAAATACCACCATCACTACCGCAATAAAGAGTCCCATTTATAAAGCGTAAATTATGAATATCTGCGTGGGTATATGCTGCTTGGTTTGGGGAACTCCAGTCGTTAAGTTGTGTGAAGTTTGCGCCACCATTAGTAGATTTCCACACGTTAAGAATACCCGTATAAATTTCATCTTCATTTGTGTCTGAAACTGCAAAAGCCATATCAAACCAGGCCTGCGTACTCTGGAAAATATCTTGACCTCCAGTAAAAGTCTCTACAAATGTGTCTGCACTGTCTGTAGATTTAAATATTGATCCAGAACCAAAACTTGAATCAGATCTAAATACATAGAGAACTTCTGGATTTGCAGGGGTGACATCTAGTACGAGTCTGGCAGCACCAGTAATGACTCCTGCAGATACGTTTGTCCAAGTTTCTCCAGCATCTAGAGATCTATAAACTCTATTTGAAGTAGCTGCATATAGCACGTCAGAGCTTCCTGGTTTTACTTTTAAATCATCAAAGTTACCTGTGATTTTATTTTCCCAATTGAGGCCGCTGTCTACCGTTTTATATACACCCTCACTAGTTGCGAGCCATAGTGTCTTATTATCTGCAGGATCAAAGTAAATCTCATTCATTGTTAAAGGAGAATTACTTTCATTAAGACCTGTGGTGTTCCAAGTAACACCTCCATCTGTAGATTTCATAACACCTACACTTGTAGAGTCACCAGCATCATCATCACCAGTTGCAATGTATATGATATCACTATCGGTAGGATCAATAGCAATTCCAGATACTCCTATTTGTGGTAATTGATCTGTAAGAGGTGTCCACGTGGCACCTGTGTCTGTAGACTTCCAGATACCTCCAGCTGGAGCACCTATATAAATAACAGCAGGGTTTGTTGGGTCTACAGCCATCGCATTTACACGACCTTGACCTGCAGACCAAGAGCCCGTGTTAGTATGTGTAAGTGGCCCTATATTTACCCAGTCGCTATCATCTGCTTGTGCCGCACGTGAAGAGCTATTTAGTTCTTGCCATACATCCCAAAGTTGCTTTTGAGACATTACGGTACCATCATCATTAAGATAATTTTGGTGAAAGGATTCCCATCTTTTAAATGGTTTGTAACCGCTTCCTTTTACGGTCTCATCTTTGTCTTGCCAGTATAGCTCAAAAGCATTTACGATTTCTTGAAAAGTGGGTTCTGTAATTCGGTTAGGATTGTTAAAATTTTCCATCCAAGGGGCAGATGTACCTATCTGAGCGACAGATACTCCCGTGACTAGGCAGAAGCCTAGTAGTAGTAGTTTTTTCATTGTAGTTTTATTAGGCGATAAATATAATACAGGAATTGTATTCTACACAATTATTCACTTATAAAACAGCCAAAAAACTTAAAAAATATCAGCAAAAGGATTAAAACACTGCGGTTTTAACAATAAACGGGTGGTTTGATTAGTCTTTTTTGCGCATCTTCTTTATGTAAAGACTGTCCCATTCACTTTTCATTTTAGTAAGTTCAGACACATTTTCGTTAGGTACTGCAATAGATAGTACATAGTGGTGAACCTGCCAGTTGCCGTTTACTTTTTTTAGAACCCCAGAGCCTCTACAAATCCCCATTTGTGTTTCTAAATGTTCATCAAACCAAGCAATACTTGGGTTTAATCCCTCTACGTACACATTTCTATCTATGGCTTTAAATGACCAAGCACGACCTTTGTCAAAATGAGGTTTTGAATAATTTTTAAAGGCTTCTACATCCCAGATCTCTGTTGCATCTGTACCTATAAAAATGGCAGTATCTGTCATTAAACCAAAGTAGGCCTCAAAATCTGCATTAGCAGCAGCTTGATGCCAGGCATCAAGAGTATCTTCTATGGTTTTTTTTGTTGTGTTTTTTTCTTGTCCAAGTAAGACAGTAGTCATACTTAAAAAAGCAATAAGAATTATTTGTAGTTTCATAGATACTGGTATTATTGAGGCTCGTTTTCTTCTTCTAGCTCTTCATCTGGCTGTTCCTTTTCAAGCTTTATTTCTTCTAGTAGATCTTCAAAGCTTGTATTAAAAGCCTCATTGAGTTGTAGGTTGAGGTCTTGATATGCATTAATGAGGTCTCCTATTTGTTGTGAGAGTGTTACAGCATTAGGTTCATTTAAGGAAGCTTCATTTTTAAGAACTTTCACCTTGGTCTCAATAGCAATAAGCCTTGCCTGTATGGCATTAGATGCTATTTCTTGAGGTGCTACTTGTACCTCAGCCTCTTCTGCCTCTTCTTTTGCTTCATAAAGGTTATCAAAGGTTTGAATTTTCTTTTTCAAAACTTCAAGAGTAGGTGTCTGTAAATCTTCTATGGCTAGAGATAAATCTCGGTATAAAGGCCAGTTTGCCACCCCTTCTCTTGCTTGTGGTGTGAGCCCTATTTTCGGTTTTAGATTTGCAGGTTTTGCAATAGACAAAGTATCTCTTGCATCTATTTTATCTGTGGTGGTGGCCTCTTGAGGAGTTTGTTTTTCGTCACAAGCACTTATAGCAAGAACAAAAAGAAATAATAATACAACAGATAAAAATCTCATAATTTAAATACTAAGTACATAACAAAAGTAGGGCAAATGCATATATGCGAGCAATAATTATGACTAAGTTTGTTTACGCTTTCGCGAAAGCGTACTTCAAAACACACACATATGAAATCAAGAATACTCATAATAGGAGCCTGTGGCCAGATAGGGACTGAGCTTACACTTACATTAAGAAACAGATTTGGTGCAGATAAAGTAGTTGCCAGCGATATACGCGAGGGTAATGAAGATATAATGGGCGAGGGCCACTTTGAACTACTTGATGCCACAGACCTTGCAGCTGTAGAAGATGTTATTTTTAGATATAAAGTAGATACCGTGTACCTTATGGCAGCAATGCTTAGTGCTATTGCAGAGCGTTTTCCTGCAAAGGCGTGGCACCTCAATATGACTTCTCTCTTTAACGTGCTTAACCTAGCAAAAGACAAAAAAATAAAAAAAGTGTTCTGGCCGTCTAGTATAGCTGTTTTTGGAGAAACTACACCTGCACAAGATACGCCACAACTTACCGTTATGGAGCCATCTACCGTGTACGGGATTTCAAAACAAACAGGAGAGCGCTGGTGTGAGTATTATCATAATAAATATGACGTAGATGTACGTAGCATACGTTACCCAGGGCTTATAAGTTATACTACAGAGCCAGGAGGAGGTACGACAGACTATGCAGTAGACATCTATCATAGAGCTCTTAAACACGGCCAGTACCGTAGCTTCCTCAATAAAGGAACAATATTACCTATGATGTATATGGATGATGCCATAAGAGCAACTATAGGCATTATGGATGCGCCTAAAAAGAATATAAAAGTACGCTCATCATACAACCTAGCCGGAGTAAGTTATGCTCCAGAAGATGTTGCAGCAAGTATACAAAAGGTAATACCTAACTTTGAGATAAGCTATGAGCCAGACTTTAGACAGGCCATTGCAGACTCGTGGCCGGAGTCTATAGATGACAGTGTTGCGCGCAAGGATTGGGGCTGGGAGCATAAATTTGACCTAGATGCCATCACAAAAATAATGCTCGATAATCTAGAAGAACGATATAAATAAGCACACTTACGTGAAAAAGAGAGACCTCCCCACAAAAGATTGTCCCGTTTGTAAACGTCCATTTACCTGGCGTAAAAAATGGGAGAAAAACTGGGCAGAGGTCATTTATTGCAGCGAGCGCTGCCGAAGAAATAAAAACAGTGCATAGAGAACAGCTCTTACAAGAACTATCATTTAAGGCCTCAAAAAGTAGTGGTCCAGGAGGGCAGCACGCAAATAAAACAAGTTCTAGAGTAGAGTTAAGCTGGTCGTTACCAGAAACCCTTGCCTTTACAGAAGAGGAAATAGTGCGCCTTACTGATAAGCTTGCTCACAGACTCACTAAGGAAGGGGTGCTGCAGCTTGCTTCACAAGCATCACGTAGCCAGCATAAAAATAAAGAGGATGTCATAAAGCGCTTTTTCTCTTTGCTAGAGGTTGCCATACAAGTACCTAAAGTGAGAAAGAAAAAGCGGCCTTCTAAACTAGCCAAGTTAAAGCGCCTTAAGGCCAAAAAGGAACAATCAGAAAAAAAGGCAAGTCGCAAACGCCTAGAGTTTTAGAAGAACAGATGTAGAAAAAAGAAAAGTCCTGTAAACAATATGTTTACAGGACTTTTCTTTTTATAATAGTGTAGATTACTCTACAATAAATTTTCCTTTCATAAGTCCTGAGTGACCTGGGAAGCTACATATAAAATCATAAGTTCCAGCCTCTGGCGCAGTAAAAGTGACAGTAGTAGACTGCCCACCACCTATCATCTTAGTATGAGCAATGATTTGATCTTTATTTGCAATCCAGTCATCAGACTCTCCAGCCGCCGCTGCTGCTGATGAAAATTCTGGAATAGACGTTCCTGGCTTGAGCAACACAAAGTTATGACCCATTATTTTTTTGTCAATTTTTCCTGTATGACGCAGTGTAAGAGTCACTTCTTGACCAGCTTTGACTTTAAGTTCGCTCTTGTCATATTTCATCAGGTCATTTCCTGCAAGTGCAAGATTTACAGATTTTCCGTCATCTTTTTTTGTAGTTTTTTTAGACCCTATCTTAACAGTTTCTTTTTCAGTTTTTTTCTCTTCGCCGCCGCAGCTTATCATAAGTCCTGCAAGTGCAAGAGCAGCTATAATTCCTTTAAATTTCATAGTAGTTCAGTTTAGTTTAAGTTTCTAAAGATAATCAACAACAGCTTTTTACTCAATATAATTTTTAAAAAAGTCAAAGGTGCGTAGCTCATTGTAGTAATACTCTCCTTTCATATAAAAGCCCACGTGCCCTCCGTGATCTGGCATTTCTAAATGTATGATGTCAGACTGTTTTGCTTGTTCTATAGGGTAGCAGTCACCGTGTAAAAAACTATCATTTTTTGCATTAAGTATAAGAGTAGGGACTTTAATGTTTTTTATAAACTGAGCGCTACTCGCTTTTGCATAATAATCTAGTGCATCTTCAAACCCGTGAGCTGGCGCGGTGTATATATCATCAAAAGATTGTAAACTATTAATCTTTTTATATAATTGTTTACTCATTTTCTCGGGAAAGCGAGACATTTTTTTTCGATACTTTGCGCGCAAGTGTACTAAAAAAGAAGTACGATAAATGATGTTTTCTTTTTTTGATAATTGTTCAAGTGACATACGTAAATCTGCCGGTACACCTATGCAGGAGGCAACTTTAACTTCTGAAGGAATATTTTTATGCTCTCCAAGATATTTTAAAACAGCATTACCTCCCAAGCTCACACCGTAGAGACCTATTTTTTTATAATTACGCTCAACAAGCCTATCCAGAATAAATGCTATATCGCCAGTTTCTCCACTATGATAAGACCGGTAGAGTCTATTTTGAACGCCACTACACCCGCGTAAATTTACACCCGCCACATCATAACCATTTGTGCTTAATAACTTTGCTGTGCCCAGCATATAAGGGCGCTGTGCATCACCTTCTAAGCCGTGAAATAGAACAGCCACCTTTTTATTTTCTCTTGTATTTCGAGCATTTGTCCAGTCTATATCTATAAAGTCACCATCGGGAAGTTCAAAACGCTCTCTAGACTGATTAACCCCTTTTACGCGCCTAATTTTTGCAGAGTAAATGGTAGAAAAATGAGCATCTTTAAAAAGTCCGCTTGCGCGAAAACTTGATGAAACTATGGGCATTTAGGGTATGTAGCTTTATATATTTAACATTTTGTAGTACAACATACTACTATCACAAAATTACATAATTATGAGAGGCTATAACCTATGTACGGTAACTCTATAAAAGCTTATTATGATTTTTTTATCGAAAACTAATGTACCCCAAAGAGGTGATTATTGTAATTTTACGACAAGACAGTACTGTCACAAACTTGATTTAATTAGAACAATTTATATATGTACACAAAAGAATTTGATATAAGATGGAGTGATATAGATGCAAATCGTCACCTAGCAAACTCAGCTTACGTAAACTTTATGTCTCATACCCGTATGGGCTTTATGATTGAGAATGGACTAAGCCAGAAAGAAATGGTACAACATAATATAGGTCCTGTAATTTTTCACGAGCAAATATTCTTTTTTAAAGAAGCCTTTCAGGGTAGACCTATCACTGTGACTTTTGAGTTAGGAGGAGCTAGTGAGGATGGTATGTTCTTTAAATTTGTACATAACTTTTATGATTATAAAGGAAGAAACCTGGCTAGAGGAAGTATGCAAGGGGCCTGGATAGATCTTACCACACGTAAAACAACTGGCCTACCAGAGGCATTAATGCCTATGCTTGCAAAAGCGCCAAAAACACCAGACTATAAAGTCTTAACAAAAGAAGATATGAGATCTCACGGGCAAGTGCCTAGAGATAGAGAGTAATTAAAAAATTATAGGAGCAGTACAATACTGCTCCTATAATTATATTACTATTGACCTGGCATATCATAAAAGAATTGCTCTTGTACAATCTTTCCATCCTTTACTTGATATACTGCTATTTCTGAAGACTTACTGCGCTGCCCGCTAGGCTTATGAGTAGTGTCCATATCAAATCTAACAGAAAACCAGTTTTCTGCAACTGTAGGCTCACTTACGGTAGTGCTATGCACATCAAAAGTGTTTTCCCACCATTCTCCTTTTTTTCCTACGGCTTCCATACCTTCAGACCTTGAGTGTTCTGCCCACGATGGCTCTAAACTCACAATATTTGGGCTATAAAGTTCTTTATAGCATCTATCATACTCCCCATTATTGCACCACTTTACTAAATTATTTGCGATTTCTTGTGTTTTCATAATATGTTGATTGTTAGGTTGTTCTTGTAAATATAACTAGCATTTTAGAAAAATGAGTAATAAAATACAGGCTAAAATCTATATTAAATGTTAAATTTTTAACATAATTTGTTATCTTGAGAGAAAATTAAATGGCAGAGAATTTTATATAATTTGTTTTTTGAACTAATTACTATTTCTTAAATGGTGTATGTTGTTTGTATTCTGTCATTTTAATCTGACGCACAAAAGGTTTAAATACCATATTTGCAACCGTACGGCGGTGTTTTATATAACATCTAAGATGTTCTGGCGTTGCACCTAGAGTACTTTTAATTTCAGATGCTGTTCTGCCTAAGTTGATTTCTTTCACCCCTAATGAGAGGCCTTGTCTTATATAATCGTTAAGCATTCTTTGGTAGATGGCATCTGTTTTATTAAAATCATAATCAAGCCCAATAAAATGTGCTTCTAGCACATCACTCACGATAAAAGCTGTTGAGAATCCTACAAGTTCTCCATCTTTACTGTAAGCAGTAAACCTTACTTGATCTTTAAAGGTTTCTTTAAGTAACGCATATGTCTCGATAGCAAGAGGTACAGTATTAAAAACAGCTTTAGATACTACGTTGTTATAAAGGCCTTGCAGCTTCTGTATGTTGTCTCTTATTTGTGTTGCTGTAAATGATGTACTAATAAGATGTTTACTTAACGTATCTGCACGATTTACTTTTATTCTATATTTTGATTTGAGTGAGGCTTTATAGGTTTCAAAATCTTGCCACCTTACGGCAAGTCTCATATTAGGCTCTACTGTAAAAGATTGAAAGTGTTCTTTCTCTGCTATGCTAGCTGATGCATCTTCGGTAGCATTAAAATCTTTTAAGAAAAATATACTAGGTTTTTTTGTTGTGGAGAGTTTTTTTAGCTTTCGCGAAAGCGTATCATATACACTTCTTTTATCAGTACCGGTTTTTACATAGAGGCCATATGCTCCACTCAGAAATATGTTTCCACATACTAGTATATGCGTTTTTTTACCGCTCAAATAGCACTGTAAGCTTCGAGCTAGTTGCTGGGTGGGAGGAAGCTTTTCTGTAGCAGTCTCAATAGAGATGTCTATAGCTTGAGTTATGGCAAGCGCTACTGGCTTGTTGTCAAGAGTGATGATTAAATAGGTGTAGGTAATGAGCGTGTTTGCTCTCTCAAATGCCTGTAAAAAGGGTTTTGAAAAATAGAAAGTTTCTTCACAAGCAAGCGCTTTAAACACTCGATCGTCTATATCGTTTATACTGCTGTAAGTTGTACAGGTGTAGCTAGGCACTTTGTTTTTTTCTTTTGGTACTTAAATATACGCCTAAGAAAATGAGTGATGCCGCTATAATGCGTATTGTGGTAAGAGAATCTGCTCCTAGTATGATAGCTACGAGTGTTGCGATAAGTGGTTGCAGATAGATAAAGGCTCCTATAGTAGATGGTTTGAGCTGGCGCAGGGCAAATACATTAAATAGGTATGTTAAGTATGTGGTGCCTATTACTACAAACAGCATTACACCTATAACCGAAGGTGGTAAACTAGACCACTGTACTTCGAGAAATTGAGGTAAGGCAATGGGTGCGTTTGTAAATACTGCTATTAAGAAAAACCATTTCATAAGTGTGACCGAGGCATATTTGGCCGTGAGTGGTTTTACTAAAATTAGATAGACGGAGTAGGCAATGGCATTAATTATAAACAGCGTGTTACCTAGAGGTATATTGGGCGCATTAGCTTGAGTTTTTGCGCCAAATAATATAAGAATAAGTGCCCCTACTAGGCCTATAGCAATACCAGACCCTTTGAGCCAAGTGATTTTTTCTTTTAAAAATAAAGCCGATAGAATAAGAAGGATAACTGGAGATAGGGTGATGACCACACTACTGTTTATAGGAGTAGACAGCTGTAACCCCTTAAAAAACATAAGCATATTAATAGTCATCCCAAAAAGAGCACAAAGTATAATGCGCCACCAGTCTTTACGGTCAATCTTTTCTGAGGGTAAAAACAAGCTTGTAATCCAGAATAGTATCGCTGCGCCTAACACTCTAAGCATAATAAACCCATATGCCTCAATATAGGTGGGCATAAGATCTTTTGCCAGCGTGTGATTTACACCATATATAAAACTAGCGCCAAAGGCAGCAAGAAATGCGAGATGACGCTTGCTCATAATAAACTATGCTTTTGAAAATGCCTCAACAGCAGCAGCAACAACTTTCTTGCTATTACCTACAAATATTTGATTATCTACAATCATAACCGGGCGCTTTAAAAAAGTGTAGTGTTCAAGTATAAGGTTTTTAAAATCTTCTTCAGAGAGAGATTGCTCGTTAAGACCACGTTTACGGTAGAGTTGCGCTCGTTTACTAAAAAGCGACTCATAACTACCGCTCATTTCTTTCATAGCCACAACTTGCTCTTCTGTAAGAGGTTCGGTTTTAATGTCTTGTAATATAACGTCACTAGACGGGTTTATTTCAGAAATAATGCGCTGGCAAGTATTGCAAGTAGCTAAGTGTATGATTTTTTTCAAAATATGGTGACTTGTTGAATTACTTTACAAAATTACCATCTAACTTATCTAAAATGAATTATTTTTAGACAAAAATTACACAATATGACCTATACTTTTGATATCTGTCTTAAAAGTAGACAACTCTTAGAACGCTTTATAAAAAGTCATACTACAGAGGAACTTAACACGATTCCAGAAGGTTTTAATAATAACATTATATGGAATATAGGTCATAGCATCGCCACACAGCAACTTCTTACATATGGGCTCTCAGGCCTTAAACCTAGGCTTGATATGGCATTTATCGATCGGTATAGAAAAGGTACAAAACCAGAAGGGCTAGTTACTCAAGAAGAAGTGGCACAAATGCATACACTCTTGTTTACAACACTAGCAGAATTACAAGAAGATTATGAAGCTGGACTTTTTAAAGACTTTAAAGAATACACATTATCTACTACGGGAGGTACATTAACAAACGTCGGAGAAGCGCTGGAATTTAATAATTATCACGAAGGCTTACACTTAGGGTGCGTTATACAGTTGTCAAAACTCCTTAAAAAGTAAGATAACTTTCCGTTTCGTTCCAAGGTATAGTAACCACCATATTCTCCGTATATAATGCATCTACCTCTGCATAATTAAGAATTACGCCGTCTTCGGTAAATCCTACTTCTTGTAGGTTTTCATTAAATGTGAGTACATTAAATAAATGCTCCTGCTGGGGGTATTCTTTTGAGAAGTACGCTTTCGCGAAAGCGTAAAAATCTTCTGTAAATAGTGCTTCTTTTGATAACAGCTCTCCATTTTGTGGATTTAGGTTGAGATAGCTAGCTGTATCATACCCACTAGCACCGCCAGAAAATTGATAGGTATAGTGCACAATAGAGAGTAAATTATTAGTCCCATATGAGAGCGCTGTTTCTATTTGAATTTCGTGAGCATCAGAGAGCTCAGTAGTTTCGGGATATGAAATTTGAGATTCATTAATGTATAGGTCTATTGCATCTGTTATGCTAAGGTCTGGCACATTAGAAGCATTATACAAAGTGGAAGTTGTCTTGTCAAGAATCCACTTATTTGCAAAGTCTTTTACCGTCTCAGGTGAAGTGAAGGTAATAATCTCAATATCTATATCTGGACAGGGCTGCGTGGCGCATATGTCTATATCACTAGTTGTGTAGTGAGTGCTGTTTGTTTCATAAACAATTTCTTTCTCACAACTTACAGTGGTTATGTAAATAATAATAAGCAGCAGGGGAGCCAGATGTTTTTTCATTAGATAAAAGTAGGGTTATGGCTCCAATAAAAAAAGGCTACTCATATATATGAGTAGCCTTTTAAAAAATTTAGCTTATAAAGCTTATTGCTTGATAAACTTGTAAGTTCCTGTTTGACCTTCTGCAGTTACTTGTACTAAGTAAGCGCCAGGGGTTAATTCTGAAACGTTTATTTGATTTTGTGTTGATTGAAGGTTTTGATCTAAAACCTTTTGACCAAGTAAATTGAACACTTTTACATTTTCGATAATAGATGAATTACTTACGTTAAGAAAATCTTGCGCTGGATTAGGAAACATTGTAAATCCATCTAGCTGGTTAGATTCTCCAGTAGATAATAAACCATCTCCAGTAGCACTAATTTGAAGGTTTCCAGTAGCACCACCAAAACCTAGAACTAGAATATATACATTTTCTCCAGTTCCCGGAGTTGTAAACGTAAGTTCACTTTGTAATGTTCCATTTGCATCATCATTGACCTCTCCACAGACTTGGTTATCACAATCACCAGTGATAGATGCAATGATAGTGTCAAAGTCTGACCCGGCAGTAGAAATGGTCACCTCAGTAGCTGTTCCTCCATCGTTAACAAAATACCATACGGCAGCTCCACCAGTATCTCCACATCCTGTTGTATCAGGTGTTGCGTTTGAGATATTTTGTAATGTAGTTTGTCCATCACCTAGTCCTCTTGCTCCAGAACATTCGTCGTTAGAAGGTGGGCAAGGGATTTCTCTTTCATATGTAAGAACACAATCAGCATCTTGTGGTGTAAGAGTAACCTCTATTGCAGTCTCACTTACATTAAAGGGCCCAAGCAAAGTTGCACCGGTATCTGTAATTGTTTCTGATAGACTATTATAGTTTGTTGTTACAACAAATTCTGTTGCATCTCCAAAATCAGTAATGTTTACAATAACGCTAAATTCACCGTTATCACAATCCCCAAAAACTTCTACCATTGCGGCACCTGGAGTACAGTCTATACAGTTTGCAGTAATTTCTGTTGGTACATCTACAAGATCACCAGTTCCTACCTCTTGGTCTACATTATTTAGTATACGATAAGAAACTTCTCCGTCAAAAGAACCAGAGTCGTCTACAGTAAAGGTAATAGCATCACCATCTGTAACACTAAAAGTCTCAAATCCCTGACTTCCAGCGTCTAGTGTGGCGTCGTCTAAAACGATTGTGCCATTTACGATAACATCAATGGAGTTTCCATTCCAACCGTCACCAAAACTGTCATTAAGCTCCAATGTGTAGTCACATTGACCGATTGCAAATAAACTAGTAAAAAGCATTAAAAATGCAAGAGTAATTTTTTTCATACTAAAGTTGTTTAAGGTTACTAATGTGTTAAATATAAGTTATTTAATTAGCCAGAATATTTTATGGGAGTATAAATTTATTTTTTTTCGTTAAAGAGCATTATTCTTAGCCTTGTTTGTAGACAAAAACCTACAAAAAACCAATTAACAAACGTTAGTGTGTTAAAATGTTAGGGATTTAATATTTTTTTGAGCTAATCAGCAGGGTTGTTTTTTACTATAGTTAAGTAGCTTTGCAAGGTGCAAAAATCTACTTATGAAATTTAACACGAAAACCATACACGGTAATCAGCAGCCAGATGCAGCTTATGGATCTGTAATGCCTCCCATTTATCAAACTTCTACTTATGCTCAAGAGTCACCGGGTGATCATAAGGGATATGCCTATAGCAGATCTGCGAATCCTACACGCCACGCACTTGAGCAATCTCTCGCAAGTATAGAAAATGGAGCATTTGGTATGGCATTTGCCTCTGGTATGGCTGCGATAGATGCGGTAATGAAACTACTTAAACCTGGTGACGAGGTTATCACTACAAATGATATTTATGGTGGTTCTTTTCGCTTATTTACTAAGGTTTACGAAGGTTACGGTATTACCTTCCATTTTGTAAATATGAGTGATATTCAAAATATCAAAACTCGTATCACAAAAAATACAAAGATGATCTGGATGGAGTCTCCCACAAACCCGATGATGAACATTTTTGATATACAAGCCGTCGCCAAACTTGCAAATGAAAATAACATACTCCTTGCTGTAGATAATACGTTTGCAACTCCATATCTTCAGACTCCTCTGGATCTGGGGGCGCATATTGTGATGCATAGCGCTACAAAATATATAGGAGGCCACAGTGATCTAGTAATGGGAGCGCTCATTGTTAATGAAAAGACGCTAGCAGAAAAGCTTTATTTTATTCAAAATGCTTCTGGAGCTATATGCGGTCCTCAAGACGCTTTTCTCGCGCTGCGGGGTATAAAAACCTTGCACGTGCGTATGGAAAGGCATTGCCAAAACGGGTGTGCAATTGCCCATTATCTCAAAAATCACCCTAAAGTAGAAAATGTGTACTGGCCAGGTTTTGAAGACCACCCTAGCCATCATATTGCTGCCAGACAAATGAAGGATTTTGGAGGGATGTTATCATTTTCCTCCTATGGAGATAGTACAGAAGATGCACTTAAGGTTATAAAAAATTTAAAAATATTTACGCTCGCCGAAAGTCTTGGAGGGGTTGAGAGTCTAGCCGGTCACCCAGCCACAATGACACACGCTGCAATACCCAAGGAAGATAGACTCAAAATAGGCTTAACAGATTCATTAATACGACTAAGTGTCGGGATAGAAGATGTAGATGATTTAATAAAAGATCTTAAGCAGGCTCTTGGGTAGTATTCCGCTTTCGCGAAAGCGTAACTCTACACCATATTAGTATTTTAATCTAGGTAATAAATATACCCTACATTCATCCAGAATATCCAGTCGTTTACTCTGTTTACAGGTCTTGGGTCTGGATTAAGTCCATCTACCCAGTTTGATGTGTAGTAGTGCCATCTCAAATCTATATTAAGATCACTTAAGATACCTAATTTGTAACGAGTACCTACACTCCAAGTGATTGCCCAAGTATCCCCCACACGGGTATCTATACCTGTGCCCATTTGCCCTTCACCTACATTAAATCCTTCTATAATAGCAGGTCCCGTATCTGTAGGGTCTGTTGTAAAAGGATTGAGTACTTGTCCAAATATATTACCATCCTCGCGTAGTGAAGTTGTAGCACTAGGATTAAAGGAAACAAAGTGAGCTCCTACACTTACATATGGAGCAAACTTATAGGCTCCAGCAGAGAAGTCACGTATACTCATAGGGAAGTATTCTAGTTGTGAACCTATCTCTAGTACTTGAGTTCTGCCTTTATGCGCACGTAGTCGCATACCCCCAAAGTCATCATCACTCGCCTCTGGACCAAAGTTGTCTAAGTTTGTTATATGAAAGTCTATCTCGTTTCGTACCTTAAAGTGATCATTAAAGTAGGTGTACTTTGAGTAACAGTTACAATCTGCTTGGTAAGCAAAGTTTAGGTAATGCACTATTCCCACACCAAAGCCCACATTACCTAGGTTGGTCTCAACATTACTGCGCTCTCCATAATCAGATTGAAACGCAACAGGCCCGGCTATAACGCCAAGCTCGTGTGAAAACCCAAACTGAGCATTTAGGCTCTGCTGTGTTATCACCATAAATAATAATGCCAGCAGTAGGTACTTGGCTCTCATAAGTAGGTAATTAGGTGAGCAAATATATAAAAATATGTCAAACATCGAGTTTTTTAAGTTAAATTGATATTTGTAGTAAGTATAATCTTACAAGTGTATATATTTAATTGCGATATTCTAAAAAAAACACGCTAAAAATCAAGGATAATGTATATTTGTAGCTCTAACAGAACAATGTTTAAAGCATTGTCATAATAGATACCTTTTATGTCAGACAGCATTAAAAAATTTGTCGATTATGTTGCTCAGAGCAACCCAAATGAACCAGAATTTATGCAGGCAGTCCACGAGGTGGCAGAAACTGTAATTCCTTTTATAGAAAAAAATCCAAAGTACCAGGGTAAGAAACTCTTAGAGCGTATGGTAGAGCCAGAGCGCACTATTATGTTTAGAGTGCCTTGGACAGATGACTCTGGAGAAATTCAAGTAAATAGAGGATACCGTGTAGAGTTTAACAGCGCTATAGGCCCGTATAAAGGAGGACTTCGTTTTCACCCTTCTGTAAACTTGAGTATCCTTAAGTTTTTAGGGTTTGAGCAAGTGTTTAAAAACAGTCTTACTACATTACCTATGGGTGGTGGTAAAGGAGGATCTGACTTTAACCCAAAAGGGAAGTCTGATGCAGAGGTAATGCGTTTTTGCCAGAGCTTTATGAGCGAGCTCGCTCGTCACATAGGTCCTAATACAGACGTACCTGCTGGAGATATAGGAGTAGGCGGTCGTGAGATAGGCTATATGTTTGGACAGTACAAGAGACTTCGTAACGAGTTTACTGGAGTACTTACAGGTAAAGGTCTTACGTACGGCGGTTCTTTAATGCGTCCAGAAGCGACAGGTTATGGTGATGTATACTTTGCACAAAGTATGCTTAAAACCAAAGGTGAAACTTTTGAAGGTAAAGCAGTAGCAGTTTCTGGATCTGGAAACGTTGCCCAGTATGCTACAGAGAAAGTAACACAACTAGGTGGTAAAGTAGTGACTATGTCAGACTCTGGAGGTTACATTTATGATAAAGATGGTATAGATGCAGATAAGCTTGCGTTTATAATGGATCTTAAAAATGTAAAACGTGGTCGTATAAGCGAGTATGTAGATACATACACAAGCGCAGAGTACCACGAAGGACAAAGACCTTGGTCTACTAAGGTAGATGTTGCACTTCCTTGTGCTACACAAAATGAACTTAATGGAGATGAGGCAAAAACACTAGTAGATAACGGATGTATATGCGTTGCCGAAGGTGCAAATATGCCTTGCACGCCAGAAGCTATAGAAGTTTTCCACAATGCAAAAATTCTTTTCTCACCTGGAAAAGCATCAAACGCAGGAGGTGTTGCAACTTCTGGGCTTGAAATGTCTCAAAACAGTTTACGTTTTAACTGGACTGCAGAAGAGGTAGATCAAAAACTTCACAAGATTATGCTAGACATACACGAAGCGTGTGTGGAGTATGGAAAAGATGAAGACGGTTATGTAGACTACGTAAAAGGAGCAAACGTTGCCGGATTTGTAAAAGTGGCAGATGCTATGCTAGCTCAAGGAGTAGTATAATAAGTCACACACATAATATAGTATTACAATCAGACAGCTCAGGCTGTCTGATTTTTTTATGGGGTGTTGTCACGCTTTCGCGAAAGCGTAATGCTATCCATAGTAACTAAAGACATTACCTCGCTCCATTTCTGTGCTCAAAGCAATAATTGTACATTTGATCGTTTTATACAAATAAACAGTTACCAGTAGTGAAGACGCGTTTTTTCTTATTGATTCTTCTCACATCACTAACAGTGATGTCGCAAGACTTTTCAGAAAACTGGACAGCACATTACTCGTATAACCGAGTGTCTGATATGACCTCTGGTAATGATAGAGTATACGTAGCTTCAGAAAATGCGGTTTTTATATATAACATACTTGATGAGACTATAGAGACTAGAACCACCGTAAATGGTCTTTCTGGTAATGTAATATCTGCTATTTATTATAGTGAAAATTTTGACACACTTTTTATAGGGTATGAAAATGGAGTTATAGATGTTGTAGTGGGTAATAGCACAGATGTTCTTACTGTGGTAGATATTTTTAATAAACCAGCTATCCCACCAGACCGTAAGCGCATTAATCATTTTGAAGAGTATAATGGCTTTGTTTATATATCCTCTAGTTTTGGTATTTCCTTATTTGAGCTTAGTCAGTTAGAGTTTGACGATTCATATTTTATAGGTAATGGCGGTGGCTTACTAGATATAGGTAGTGTAGCCATACAAGAGCCATACATCTATGCCGCATCTATAGACGGGGGTGTACGTAGAGCGCTTGTTGCAAACGATAATATTATAGATTTTAATAACTGGGAGACTATACGTACTGGATCTTACCAGGAGATCGTAAGTTTTAATGATCATCTTTATCTACAAGAAGATAACCAGATTCTTATCTCTCAAAATGGGATAGATTATAGCATTTTTGAATCATACCCAGAGACGGTAATAGACATTAGGCCTAATGAAGATTTCTTATCTGTAACATATAACGCTACCGTCTTGCTCTATGATGAAAATCAAAATCTAGCACAAACCTATGGTGCGATAGAAGGTTTTACAACAAGATACACCACTACCTTAACATTGCAAGGAGAAATCTTTGTGGGTACGCTAGGTTCTGGGGTGGCTCGTTTCTCTAGTTCTAATATATCTGATGTTATACGATTATTGCCTAATGGTCCGCTTGAAAATGAACATTTTGATGTGGCTGCTAGTGCAGGAAATGTTTGGTCCGTTTTTGGAGATTTTGATGTTTCGTACAATCCTTTTCCTCTCAAAACACAGGGAATAAGCAAATTTACAGAAGGTGATGGGTGGAGTTCTATAAACCCTGGAGATCTTTTTGGGGCGACAAATTTTGTGCACGTTGCTGTAAACCCCTTAGACCCTACACAGCTGTATGCAAGTTCTTTTAATGGAGGGCTAGTTGAGGTGCTAGATGCAACACCAAGTATTTTATATGATGAAAATAATAGTACGCTATCTCCGGTAGCAACCACTACAGATGATGTACGTGTAAACGGAGGAGCGTATGATGCTGAGGGTAATTTCTGGGTGACTAATGCAAGATCACCACTAGGATTACATAGAGTGAGTCCAGCCGGGCAATTTTCATCATTTAATACAGAAGAGATACTTGCTGGAAGTGATGCAAATCTTGATGCCCTTGCAATAGGTCTTGATGGTGTCGTGTTTTTTGGGACAGATACGAGAGGTGTGATTGCCTATAATCCCGCTACAAGTGAGTTTGCAAGACTTGCCGGAGAAGATGGAGCGGCAAACCTTCCCATAGATGATATACGCTCGCTAGCAATAGATAGAAACGGGGCTTTATGGATTGGAACACGATTAGGTCTTAGAGTACTATTTGGCCCATCACAAATTTTTGAAAACCCCCAGATAAGCGCAAATGCAATTATATTTTTAGAGGATGGTCTAGCTCAAGAATTGCTTAATGACCAAGTGATAACAGATATCATTGTAGATGGAGCAAATAATAAGTGGCTAGCCACTGCAGACTCTGGTGTGTTTTACGTGAGTCCTAATGGTCAAGAAACCATTTTTCACTTCACTACAGATAACTCACCACTACCGTCTAACACGGTACAATCTGTTGCGATAGATCCAGAGACGGGTAGTGTTTATTTTGGTACCGTAAGAGGTATGGTATCTTTTGATGGTACTTCTACCGCTCCTGCAGATAATCTGGAGAATGTACTTATATATCCTAACCCGGTGAGACCAGGCTTTAATGGTAACGTACGTATAGAAGGGCTTACCGCTCGTACTAATGTAAAAATTACAGATCTAGTAGGTAACCTCGTTTATGAAGAAAATACCACAGGTGGTAGCATAGAGTGGGATACAACAGCCTTTGGCCGTCATAAGGTGGCTTCTGGGGTATACTTATTACTCATTACCGGTCCTCCAGAAGAAATGCAAGAGACTACCATAGAAAAAGTGATGATCATACGATAATGCTAGTAAAAACAGAAGCTATTGTATTCTCTGCGCTCAAGTATGGTGAGGCAGACCTTATTGTAAAGGCTTTTACAAAAAGCAGTGGTGTCAAGTCGTACCTGCTCAGAAATATCCTTAAATCCAAAAAAGGAAAGCTACGTGTAGCAATGTTTCAGCCGCTCACGCATCTTGAGATAGAGGCAAACCATAAAGACAAGGGTACCCTCGAGAGTATAAGAGAAGCAAAAGTCATAACTCATTATACCAGCCTGCACACGCAGGTGGCAAAGAGCGCTATCGTTTTTTTCATATCAGATATGCTGCGATCTTCTGTGCAGGAGGAAGAAGAAAATGCACCGCTATTTGAGTTTTTGGTTGCCTCAAGCTTATGGCTGGACTTACACAGTGATATTGCAAATTTTCATCTACTATTTTTAGTGAAGTTAAGCGGCTATCTAGGCTTCTATCCAGATGATAGTGAGGCACATCACCTGTATTTTAATTTACTAGATGGTTATTTTGAGTCTTCAGAGCGCACCTTGTATAGTAGATCTGGAGAAGAAATTGAGTTGTTAAAAAGGTTCTTAGGCATAAATTTTGATGCACTTACACAAATCAAACTAAACCAAAAACAACGCACCTCCTTTCTCAATATACTGTTACAGTATTATGAGTTACATTTGCAAGGTTTTAAGAAACCTCGCTCACTAGCGGTGCTTAACTCAATTTTTAGCTAAATGCGCATACTTTTATCCCTATTTCTGCTGCTGTCTTTTACTTCTTACTCGCAGGTCATTACAGTACTAGATGTAGACACGCGTGAGCCTATAATAGGGGTTGCTATTTTTAATAATGACAAGAGTAAAAGTGCACTCACAGATTTTGATGGTAAGGCAGATGTGACCGCTTTCGCGAAAGCGGAAACCCTTTATTTTCAAGAAGTCGCACATAAGGACGCTCAGTATACAAAAGCACAAATAGCAGCATTTTCTAACCGAATTTTTCTCAAACAAAAGGATAACCAGCTTACAGAAATTGTGCTATCTGCAAGCAAATTTGCACAAAGCCGAAAGAATGTACCTCAGAAAATAGTAGGTCTCACCTCAAAAGATATTATAAGAGCAAACCCGCAAACAGCGGCAGATTTACTAGAGACAAGTGGGTCTGTTTTTGTTCAAAAAAGTCAGCAGGGTGGAGGTAGTCCACTCATACGAGGATTCTCTACAAATAGGCTACTCATCACATTAGACGGTGTGAGATTTAACACGGCAATATTTAGAGGAGGAAACGTGCAAAACGTGATATCTATTGATCCTTTTATTATAAACCGCACAGAAGTATTACTAGGTCCAGGTTCTGTGATTTATGGTAGTGACGCTGTAGGTGGAGTGATGAATTTTTATACAAAACAACCCAAACTATCATTTTCAGACAACCTTACGGTAACAGGTACAGCTGTAGCTAGAGTAAATACGGCAAATAATGAGAAGACGGGTCACTTTGATATTACACTAGGTAAAAGACAGTGGTCTTTCCTCACAAGTGCTAGTTACTCAGATTATGACAACCAGCGACAAGGGAAGCACGGCCCAGATGATTACCTGCGTTCTGAATATGTACAGACTATAGATGGGGTAGATGTAGCTGTCACAAATGATGACCCACTGGTACAAGTAGGCTCTGCTTTTAACTCACTTAATCTAATGCAAAAAGTGAGATATACGCCTAATGAAAAGTGGGATTTTAACCTTGGGGTTATTTATGCAGCCACTTCAGATTATGATCGTTATGATAGATTAACGAGAAAACGTGATGGCGAATTTAGATCGGCAGAGTGGTTTTATGGCCCACAAAAGTGGTTTATGACTAACCTGCAGGTTAATAAAGAAGGTAATGGTCAGTACTATGATAGAGTGATAGGTACATTTACATACCAAAACTCTAAAGAAAGTAGAAACGACCGGGATTTTAACGGTACAGACTTCTTTGAGACAGATGAGAGTGTAGATGCAATATCTGTGGGGTTAGATTTTGTTAAGAAGCTTAAGACTAAGAGGAACAAAATATTTTATGGCCTTGAGTATATACACAACAAAGTACACTCAGATGGTCAAGTAACAGATGTAACTACGGGTGAGATTGCAAACACAGCGTCTAGATATCCAGATGGCTCTACCTGGCAATCGCTAGCAGCTTATGCCAGTGCACAAATAGAGCTTTCTGATAAGACACATTTACAAACTGGATTACGGTATAACCATATCTTACTAGCAGCCGACTTTTCTGATAATAATGAGTTTTTTGCATTTCCTTTTCAAAACGCAGACTTGAGTACCGGTAATCTTACTGGGAGTTTTGGCGTGACTCACGAGGTGTCAAAAAAAGTAAGTGTAAAGGCTAATGTAGGTACAGCTTTTAGAGCGCCTAATATAGATGATGTGGGTAAAATTTTTGATAGCGAGCCAGGCTCTGTTGTTGTGCCTAATCCAGATCTTAAATCTGAATATGCCTATAATGGAGAGCTGGGTGTACGTCTTAATTTTTCTAACGTACTACAGTTTGATGTAAACGGGTATTATACCCTGCTGGAGAACGCCTTGGTGCGCCGTGATTTTAATCTTAATGGTGTTACAGAAATAGAGTATCAAGGTGAGACTAGTAATGTGCAAGCTATTCAAAACGCTTCTAAGGCAGAGGTGTATGGTGTAGAGATAGGGGCAAATGCAAACCTCACAAAGCATTTAAAGTTCACAAGCCAGTTTAATTACACGAGTGGTGTAGAGCAAGAAGAAGATGGGAGTTATGTGCCTTTTAGACACGTGGCACCACTCTTTGGAAATGGGCATTTAATCTGGGCAAAAGATAAATGGACGCTTGACGCGTCTGTAGCATATAGCGGGAAGTTTGATTTTGATGAGCTTGCTCCTAGCCAGCAAAGTAACTCACACCTTTATGCAC
>JAHDEV010000150.1 GCA_020628615.1 Dokdonia sp. | reverse complement strand
GTTTTGTTTTGCTTTCGCGAAAGCGTAATATATAAGGTCTATGAAACAGCAGCTTTAATCTGCTTCATTGCGTCTTTAATATTATCTACACTCGCTGCATAAGATATACGTATACAATCTGGGTTTCCAAATGCTTCACCAGTAACCGTTGCAACATTTGCCGCCTCAAGAAGGTAAAGAGAAAAATCTGTTGCGTTTTCTATTTTTTGACCTCCTAGCGTTTTTCCAAAATAGTGTGAGATATTTGGAAATACGTAAAACGCACCTTCTGGCTCGTTACATTTAAAGCCTTCAATATCATTGAGTAAGTCCAGTATTAACGTACGACGACTTTTAAACTCATCAATCATATACTGTACTTTGCTTACTGGAGCCTCAAGAGCGGTAATTACTGCACGTTGTGCAATACAGTTTGTACCACTAGTAATCTGTCCTTGCATCTTGTTACAAGCGCGTGCAATATATTCTGGGCCTCCTATGTAACCTACACGCCATCCCGTCATTGCAAATGCTTTTGAAACACCGTTTACAGTTACCGTACGGTCATACATATCTGGAAACTGTGCCATACTTGCGTGATCTCCCACATAATTAATGTGCTCATAAATCTCGTCACTTACTACTATAATTTGTGGGTGCTTTGCAAGTACATCTGCCAGAGCGCGTAGCTCTTCTTTGCTATATATCGATCCAGATGGATTACAAGGAGAGCTATACCAAAGCATCTTTGTCTTAGGCGTGATAGCTGCTTCTAGCTGCTCTGGTGTCATTTTAAAATCTGTATCTATTGAGGTTTTTACCTCTACTGGTACACCTTCGGCTATTTTTACAATGTCTGAGTAGCTCACCCAGTAAGGGCAAGGTAATATTACCTCGTCACCTGGGTCAAGGCATACAAGTGCAATATTTGCAAGTGACTGCTTTGCACCTGTAGAAACCACAATTTGTGGGAGGGTGTAATCCAGATTATTATCTCTTTTAAATTTTGTGATAATCGCCTCTTTTAACTCTACATAACCATCTACCGGTGTGTATGAATTGTAATTATCATTTACTGCTTGAATTGCAGCATCCTTAATAAAGTCTGGAGTATTAAAATCTGGTTCTCCTAGACTAAGACCTATGATGTCTTTTCCTTCTGCTCTTAATTCGCGAGCCTTTGCAGCCATTGCAAGAGTTGCAGAGGTTGCCATATTTGTAACGCGGGTAGATAAATTCTTCATACGAGGCGCATTCTTTATTTAGTTGATAAAAGATTGTAGTGCAAGGTAACTAAAAACGCCAAATCCTTATGGGATTTGGCGTTTGATATTTTCTTAAAAATTTAACCACTTCTATGCAGAAATCGCAGGTTTCATTCCCATCTCACGTAAGTGACTAAAGTGAGCGATAAGTGCCTTTCTAGTAGTTTTATACTCGTGGTAAGGTAAATTAAACTCTTGTGCTGTCTCCTTTACAATTTTACTAATCTTAGTATAGTGTACGTGGCTTATGTGAGGGAAGATGTGGTGCTCCACCTGGTGGTTTAATCCTCCAGAAAACCAGTTCATCACCTTATTTTTAGTTGAGAAGTTTACAGTAGTAAATAGCTGGTGTATTGCCCAAGTATTTTTCATAGTTCCTGTCTCATCTGGTAGCGGCATATGTGCATCTTCTACCATATGCGCAAGCTGGAAAATAATACTCAAAATAAGACCTGCCGTATAGTGCATAATAAAGAAGCCTATTAAAATTTTCCACCAAGCAAGATCAATAAATACAAGAGGTATAACAATCCACATCGCGATGTATATCGCTTTTGTAATAAGTAGTGTGCTCCACTGCTTTGCAGGGCTCTGTAGTTTTCCGTAAGATAATTTACGTTTCATATAACGTTTCATCTGGAAGAAATCTGTAGTAAGTGCCCAGTTAAAGGTAAGTAGACCATATAAAAACACCGAGTAGTAGTGCTGGAACTTATGTGCCCAGTGCCATTTTCCGTGTTTTGAAAAACGTAGCACGCGACCAGCCTCCATATCTTCATCGTGACCGTGTATGTTAGTATACGTGTGGTGAAGCACGTTGTGTTGTACTTGCCAGTTATAAACATTACCAGCTAGTATGTAAATACTGCTTCCCATTAATTTATTTACCCATTTTTTACTAGAAAATGAACCGTGATTACCATCGTGCATCACATTCATCCCTATACCAGCCATACCCACACCCATAACAACGGTAAGGACAATCTGAAGCCAGGTAGGCATATCTAGCGTTAAAAATAAAAAGTAAGGAACTAAGTAAATGGCAAACATAATGATTGCCTTTAGGTACAATTTCCAGTTACCTGTGCGTTTTATATTATTCTCTTTAAAGTAGTTGTTTACACGTTTATTTAAAGTTCTGAAGAACTTTGCAGAGTCCGTGCGAGAAAATTTTATAGTAGTCTCCATAATGTAATAATTACTCTCATAGCGCTACAATAGCTGTTTTATTGTAGTGTTGTTGAGGTTTTTGATTCCGCTTTCGCGAAAAAAAATAATCTTCTTTTAATAGCTTGGTAAAAGTAATGCATAATATAGGCTACATCTATGAACCTGCGTTAAAATAATAGCGGGTATTATGGTACTTTTACACCGTTAATATACTAAATAATGGATATCATATTAAAATATTTTCCAGATCTAACAGATACTCAGATTGAGCAGTTCTCAAAACTGAAAGATTTATATCAAGATTGGAATCTCAAAATCAATGTAGTAAGTCGTAAAGATATAGATGAGATTTACTTACGTCACGTACTGCATTCACTAGGTATAGCAAAAGTTCAAACCTTTAATCCTGGTGCCAGTATAATGGATGTAGGTACGGGAGGAGGCTTTCCTGGAGTACCACTTGCCATACTACACCCAGAAGTAAATTTTCACCTTGTAGATAGCATAGGTAAAAAGATAAAAGTAGTAAACGAGGTAGTAGAGGGGCTAGGTATCACAAACGTAAAAACTACAAACGACCGAGTAGAAAATGTACCTGGTCAGTATGATTTTATTGTGTCTAGAGCGGTAGCTCAAATGGAAACATTTGTAAGATGGGTACGCGGGCACATTGCAAAAAAATCTAACCACGAACTCAAAAACGGAATTTTATACCTCAAAGGAGGAGACCTCACAGAAGAACTTAAAAAGTATACCACCACTACTATTTATGATCTTCCCACATTCTTTGAAGAAGATTTCTTTGAAACAAAAAAGGTAGTTCACTTACCTATGAAGTATAAAGGATAAGCTAGAAAACAGACCTTTATGTACAGATCCAAATTTCTAATTACACTATGGTAAGAAGAAATTTGGATTTTTTTTGCCTTGAGGCAACCTTTTTTAAAAACGCTGCGTCTTTATAAATAGAAACCCAAACATCAGGTATGAAAGTCATACAATTTAATAACGAGCGACAACTCATAAAAAAAGCCATTAAAGGTAATAGAGATGCACAGCGCAAACTCTATGATGAGCACTCGCCTAAAATGCTGAGCATCTGTCGTTATTATATAAAAGATGTACATCAAGCCGAAGAGGCAATGTGCAACGGTTTCTTAAAAGTATTTACAAAGCTAGACACCTACGGAGGTAACGGGAGTTTTGAAGGGTGGATACGTAAGATTATGGTGCGAGAAAGCATCTCATACCTAAGAGCAATAAAGAAGTTGTATTTCTCAGAAGATGGTGTGGTAGAAAATAATGATGCTATAAATAACATACAGACAGATCTTGAAGTGGCACATATACAATCACTCATAGATGACCTGCCAGAAGGATATCGAGTCGTATTTGTAATGTATGCAATAGAGGGTTATAAGCATAGAGAGATAGCAAAAGCACTTGGGATTAGTGAGAGCACTTCAAAAAGCCAATTGTTTAAAGCGAGAAAGCAGTTACAAGCAGCGGTAAAAAAAGAATTAATAAATAACGGTACAGATGAACTTAGAGGATAATTTTAAAGATAAGCTAGAGAGACGCCGTCTCGAGCCTACCGCATCTGCCTGGGATCGTATAGAGGGCAAGCTAGATGCTAGTCAGGGCAAGAAAAAAAGTAAAATCGTTTTATGGATGGGTATCGCGGCAAGCTTTATTGCAGGCGTGTTTATCACAGCACTTATTTACAACACGAGTGTGGTAGATGAACAAACGCCTTATGTAGAAAATCAACCAGAAGAGGTGATAGATGAGATAGCACCAGAACAAATAAGTGATAAGCCTAGTGAAATCTTACTAACAGATGCAACAACAAATAATGTAGAAGTACAAAAATCTGTTACGTCACCCAAGAACAATACTGCTACAAAGAAGAAAAGAACAAATCCTACTAAAAGTAAGTATCGCCCATACAGCAATGCTAATACTATAAACTCACAAGTAGAAGAAGCTGTAGCCACTTCTATTAAGAAAGAGGCAGCGATAAAATCTACTATAAATGCTGTTGTAGATGTAAAGCCTGATGAAGTAAAAACAAGCGATGAGTTGCTAGATGATGAGGTAGAAAACCTACTCAAAGCTGCCCAGCAAAATATCAATAAACAACCAGTGTATGCACAGCCACAACGAGTGGTAGACGCAAACGAGTTATTACTAGACGCCGAAGCTGAGGTAGATCCAGACTCCTTTAAAGACAGAATGTTCCGCACGCTCAAAAAAGAGTTTAATAGAGCCGTAGAGGCAGTTGCAAATAAAGATAATTAAGAAAATTCATCAATAACGCGCCATCATCGAGCGCACAAAACACAAACTATTATGAACACAATTTTTAAAATTGCCCT
>JAHDEV010000149.1 GCA_020628615.1 Dokdonia sp. | reverse complement strand
CCGGATTCAACCATATTATGATATCAAATTCTCATTTACCATTTGAGGACTTTGGGAGAATGTTCGTTGGGTTTGATAACTTTTGTCTAATCAATTAAAAAATAAGCCCTTAGAGTTAGAGAGTTCTAGGGGCTTAAATTTTAACTAGTAATATTTACCTATATTTAAGCATAACTAACCATTCTAATTATGAAAACATTCAAACAATTAGCAGTTCTTGCTATACTATCTGCTTTGTTAATCTCTTGTTGTGACTGTCCGAGCGGCGCCCCAGACCCTCAACATATAATAAGTGAAAACGACGCATATCAATTACAACAAACTTATTTTAATAACCAGCATAAGTATATTACCATAGGTGTGGAAGGTCAATATCAAAACGGAGAGCCAGATAATGTAGGTGTCATTGTTAAGGATATTGATGATTTGCAAAAATATTTGATCAATATAAAAAAAGAAGCCATTGCACAGGGAAAACAAAATCCTGGAGCAGTGATATACTTTGGTGCAAAGAATGATAAAAACAATGTCCCAAGGTCAACTGTTTTTTTTCAAGCGATGCACGCAACTCCAGATCCTGATAGTGACGATCCAGATTTTCCTATTACTGATGATTATAAGAAGTTCTCATATCCACACGCTTTTTATGATAAGTTAGACCCTATGGGTAAAGAACCAGGTGATGCGGAGCCTGTTGAAGGAGGTTCCAATTAGTATATTTAAAACAGCAAATTAATGATGAGTGATATTTTGTTAATTGTGACAAAGCTTGTCTTGTTCTTATCTGCAATCATATCTTTTTGGCGTTGGAAAGAGCTTAAGCTAGGAAATCTGGTTTACTTTCCATTTTATATGTTATTTGTGGTTTTAATTGAAGTTTGCTCTCATTTCAATGGTATAAGCAGTATTGATAAACTATTGTATACCTTATTTGACATAGTTACATATCTATTTTTTATAAGTTGGTTTTATAAAATTCTTAGCAAGAATAAACTTGTCGTTTTATTGGGTGTATGCTATGTTAATTCATTAATTTTTAGCTTGATACTTGAGGATATAACTGGAGAGTTAAAGATTCAGTCTACAGTTGGAACGATGATAATGTTTTTACTTTCCATTTTGTTTTATACCTCTCTTATAAAATCAAATCAATTAATAGATTTTATTAGGTTACCAGCTTTTTGGATTGTCACTGGCATATTAATTTTTACTTTAGGTTATTTACCTATAACATTCAGTCTTACTAAAGATTTTTTACCTAGTCGTAACGTGGTCTACCTTATTCTCGTAGTTGTAAATGTTCTTTTGTATGGCTTTTTTTCAATAGCATTTTTATGTCCTCAGAAAAGATAGATTCTGTTTTACTAATTTCAGTGTTCTCCATTTTAGCGATTATTGGTGCGCTCATTTTCATTTTTACAGTATTTATAAAGCAGAGAAATAAACTGGTTAAAGAAAAGTATGAAAATCAGATTATGAGTGAGCGACAACAACACGCTCTAGAACTCCAAGCGCTACGCTCACAAATGAATCCGCATTTTGTGCATAATTCTCTCAATGCAATTCAGTATTATATACAGCGCAATGAGGTAGAGCTGTCTGAGATTTATTTGACTAAGTTTTCAAAATTAATACGGTCGTTTTTTACGCTTTCGCGAAAGCGTCATATTACCATAGCGCAAGAGATGTCCTTGTTGGAAAATTATCTCTCTATTGAGCAATTACGATTTGAGGACAAGCTTAACTATAGCATCACAAAAGATACCGAGCTTGATGAAGAAGACATTATACCCACAATGTTGTTGCAACCTATAGTTGAAAATGCTGTAAATCACGGTATTTTTCACAAAGCTACTACTGGTACTGTTGCGATTCATTTTGGCTACGTGAGTGAAGACTCTTTTAAAGTCACTATAATAGATGATGGTATAGGTCTAGTAAAGTCTAAAGCAATATTTGATAACAGCGGCAAAGAACTTAATAACAGGTCGTCTAGCGTATTGCAAGATCGTCTCAAGCTATTAGAATACAGTAATACTTGGAAAGTAAGCTACACACTAGAAGATAGAGAAGATACAGAGGGGGCGATAGCTACTTTAATTTTTAAACCCATAGAAGATGAACATACGAGCATACCTAGTAGATGATGAGCGCAAGGCGCTTGCTATCTTACGTTCTAAGCTAGAGAGGTATTGTCCGCAATTGACTATTGTGGGAGAGAGTCAAAGCCCCAAAAATGCCATTACAGAAATACAAGAGTTACAGCCCGACGTAATATTTTTAGATATCTCAATGCCGGAGATGACAGGTTTTGATATGCTCAAGTCTATTCCAAATCCAGCGTTTGAAATCATTTTTGTAACTGCTTATGATGAGTATGCCATCGAGGCAATACGCCATTGTGCTATAGGCTACATAGTAAAACCAGCAGATAAGGATGATCTTATCACGGCGGTCCACAAGGCTATTCAAAACGTAGAGCATAAGGATTCTTTGGCCAAAAACAAGCAGCTTATCGCAAATCTAGGGGTTCAAAATTTTCAAAAAAAGAAGATCGTAGTGCCCACTCAAAAAGGACTAGAGTTTATCCCTATACCGTCCATCATACGGTGTGAAGGAGTAGATGGGTATACAAAGCTCTATTTAGAAGAAGGTAAAACTATGTTGAGCTCTAATAGTATAGGCCACTTTGTAAAGATGTTAGATAAAACAACGTTTTATCAAGTACATAAATCGCACCTTATCAATTTAGATCATATCATTGCTTACCTCAATGAGGGGTACGTCCAACTTACAGAAAATAATAAGGTGCCTGTATCCCGTAACAAGCGCAGTGATTTTTTAAACAACTTTAAAAGTAAGTAGTCTCTATAGTCTTAATAATAAGAGCAAATGTGTAAAGTAAGAACTGCAATAATTATCTTTGTAATATGGCAGAACTTCTTACAGAACAAGAGCTTCACAACCTTGCGATGAACATCGTAGGAGAAGATTTAAAGAGTCAAGGCTTTGAGTTTATGGCAGTAAATTCTAAGCTTAAAAAGGACCCACAGTTTGTGGCTCTCAAGGATAAAAAATTACATTTTGTAATCGTAAGAGCGCGTACATTTCCAGAAGATGCAAATGTGTATGATGAAGCTTTTATGATAAAAATGCGTGATCACGCACTCAAGTTTGAAGCACGTACATTTTATGCTGGGGTAGGACTAGGTCACGGAGACAATTATCAAAAGCCAGTCGAAAAAGATTCGGCTTACAGAGAGATTTATAACGGACTTCAAGAGATACAATAATGCGCATACTTTTATCACTTCTTATTGCTGTAAGTTTTCTAGCTTGTAAACAGTCACAAACCCCAGACGAGATTACAATCGCAGGCAACGCTTTTGGCACTAGTTATGGAGTAAAATATTTTGGAGAGGTAGCAGAGGCTCCACAAATTAAAAAGGGTATAGACTCTGTGGTAGCAGCGGTAAACCAGTCACTAAGCACGTACATTCCGCAAAGTGATATCTCAAAAATAAATAGAGGCGATACTACTGTTGTTGTAGATGCTATGTTTAGGGATGTATTTACGCTTTCGCGAAAGCTAAATAAAGCCACCTCAGGCTACTTTGATCCTACAGTAGGTACACTGCGAAATGCGTATGGTTTTGGGGATACAGAAGCCTTAGAAACATTAGATGGGCCTACATTAGACTCATTAATGCAGTATGTAGGTTGGAGTAAAGTACAATTACAAGAAGATGGAACCATAAGCAAGACGGGATCAACTATTTATTTTGACTTTAATGCCATCGCAAAAGGGTATGGAGTAGATAGAGTAGCAGCTTATATGGGTTCAAAGGGGTTTAATAACTACCTCGTAGATATAGGTGGAGAGATAGTGGCTGCAGGGACCAACCTCAATAAAGAACAACGCTGGACAGTAGGAATAGAAAATCTAGATTCTAAAGTGACAGACAGAACGGCATCAGTTCTCGTAAGCCTTACAGACAAAGCAATGGCTGGCTCTGGAAACTACCGAAAGAATCGCGTTGACAAAGCTACGGGTAAACAATACGTACATACCATAAACCCGCTTACGGGTTCTGCAGAGCGTAGTGATGTGCTTAGTGCAACCATTATAGCAGATGATTGTGCCACGGCAGATGCTTGGGCAACTTCTTGTATGGCAATGGGGCTTGAGCGCTCAAAAGAGGCCTTAAAAGGTCAAAATATAGAAGCCTATCTCGTGTATGATGGAGGTGTTTTTATGACTCCAGGTTTTAAGCAATATATACAGAGGTAACTATTACTTGTAGCAAACAGGTATAATCTCACCAGGAGCAAGACGATAACGGTCTACCTCTTCTGGTGTTAGTACAGTTGTATAGTCTACTTCGTCTACTTTAAAACCTATGGTTCTAAGCTTTTCAAAATAATCTCTTCCATACACACGCACGTGGTCGTATTGTCCAAAGATTTTTGCACGCTCATCACGGTCTGTGATGGTGTTATCTTCAAAGGTGGTTGCTCTATTTAATTCTTGAGGGATTTGTAATATCGCCATCCCGCCAGGGCTCAACACACGATATAACTCTTGCATCGCCTTTGTATCATCAGGTATGTGCTCAAGCACGTGGTTACAAAAAATGAGGTCAAAACTATTTTCGGCAAATGGTAAATCACAAATATCTGCCTTAACATCTGCCAGTGGAGAGTTAAGATCTGTAGTGGTGTAATCTAGGTGTGCGCTTTCGCGAAAGCGTTTATAAAAAGCTTGCTCTGGAGCAAAGTGAAGTACTTTTCTTTTTGCTT
>JAHDEV010000148.1 GCA_020628615.1 Dokdonia sp. | reverse complement strand
GCGACAGCTGTTATTATAAAAGGAAATATATAATCCTCGAGACCTTCACTAGCCCAATATTGATCTAAAGGAATGTTGTAATACTTCGTGATAAGTAGTAAACGCAGTACAAACACGGTAACTAAAGTCACAGCAATATGCGCAATAAGCGCATAAGTAAGCACCTTAAAATTCCACAGAGTAGCGGTAAAACGTTTTCTAAAGTTTACTATAACCATCGTATTTACTGCATACAGCGCTACAGAAAAGATTTGGTTTTGGATAAAAAAGGTTATTACTCCATCTCCATACCAAGGGTTACCCAGCACGTACAGTATGATACTATGAACGATAAATATGGTTAAGCCTACAATATTTGCCTTTGCAAACTCTGTTAGATAATACTTCATTTCTTCTTAATTACAAGCCTCTGCACTTTCTAAAGCTCTTTTTACATTTCCTTTGGGATGGAACTCCGTCTCAGGTTTAAAGGTAGCAAAAAGCTCAATGGCGCGCTTTAACTCTGCGCAATACGGCTCAATTGAGCTGCCAAAGTACTTTGCACTCCCCATATCCCACTGCGCCTTATCTGCTATAAAAATGGGATTATCTGGATCTTTCTTAACCATTTTCTGGTACAGTTCGCCTATGGTACCGGCATATTTCATTCCGTACTTCATACCATCATAAGCTACCCACACGGTATATAGCTGCGCTTGTAGATAATCTGCATACGGGTTATCTTTTTCTATCGTACGCATTGCATTGATATACTCCTGCGCCTTATCTCCATTTACTTTAAGCGTTGTTTCATTTTGGTTTTCAAAATCTCGCCAGTTCTTCACAATGGCTATTTGCGCCACGTGGTACGAGGGCAACCAGTTATCCTTTTCTACCGTTGCGATACGCTCAAAAAGATTTGAAGCCTCATCAAGTTTATCTTGATCCCAGAGTTCCATTGCTTTGCGCATACCCTGCTCATATTTAGTTTGAGCCATAAGGAAGGTACTGCTACATAATACGATAATAAGAAGTAAGTGTTTCATAATAGTGTTGTTTTGATTGATGATGTAAAGATGGTTTTAAGTACGCTTTCGCGAAAGCGTAATCTACCCAATTGTCATTTATACAGTCTCAGCTGTAATTTTCTTGCCAAGTCTCGTCTTACGCATCCAGTAAGAGATGAAAATAAACCCAAAAACCGAAGGTAATAGCCAACTTAACAATGACGGCAACACGCTATTTGTGACAAAAAAGGCTGTAAAAGCAGCTATGTATGCCCCAGAAATTTTTGCTATATGTAGTCGTAAGTATTTCTTGCGCAATAGCTTTAAATCACGCATTGCTCTTAAATCATTTATGGCATTAAGTAAACCTATGGTGCCAAAAATCACAAGCACCCAGCCCATTGTAACACTTTTAAAAACGAGATACAATCCGTAACCTATCATACCTAAACCTATAATAGCCATAGACCAAGAGATCACTTTATCCCAGCGTAGATCTGCCATTTTGCGTACGCTCTTAAACCTAAGCGCTCTGTACCCAGAAAGCACGAGATATACACTAAATAGTCCTACCACAAACAGAAACGGATTGTTGTGATCTGGCAGTAGCGAAGCCACAATACCCGAAATACCCGCTGTAAGCATCCCATAATAAAAAATCATCCCAGACTTTTTGTGCCACACATTACCCTTACGAGCAATGACAGAAATAGTACCAGAGATGAGAGAAATAAACCCACCTACTGCGTGTAGCGTGATAAATATCTTAAAGAAAGTAGCATAGTCCATAATTGATATATTTTGATGTTGAAGATATCGGCTATTGATTGACACTACAAATATGAACCGTAACTTAAGGATTACAAAAACCATACGACCCAATTGAACAAATAAGCTACCGAGTTGTAGTTTTGTATCAACCAGTACATTTACTTATGATTGTAAAAGAGCTTTTCCCTAGATTTCATCCAGAACTTATAGAAGAGATCAACACGCACGGCATCATAAAAGAGCTCCCTGCTCAAACAGAGTTACTACGTGAGGGACAATATGCAAAGGTTATACCTATTGTGATAGAAGGCCTTGTAAAAGTGTACTCTCGTTATGGAGATAGAGAGCTCCTGCTCTACTACATTCATCCAGCAGAGAGTTGTATTATTTCTTTTTCTTCTGGCATCTCACAATTACCTAGCCGTGGCTATGCTATCACAGAGACGGCAGCTACATTGCTCCTTCTGCCTGTCGAAAATGTACAACAATGGCTTAAAACCTATCCAGCGCTCAACACCCTTTTCTTTAAAAATTATGATGCTCGCTATCTTGATATGATGAATGCCGTAAATCACCTCCTGTTTGATAAGATGGACACCCGCATACTAGATTACCTCAAAGAAAAAACACGAGTGACCTCTTCTCAAACATTACATATCACTCATAAAGAAATAGCCACAGACTTAGGTACTGCTCGAGAAGTAGTAAGCAGGATTTTAAAAAAACTAGAGGCCGAAAATCATATCACCCAAGAGGGACGCACCATAAAAATCAAGTAAGTGTGACCATAGTCACCGTTTAATGGAAAAGCTCCCATTACATTTGTGCTGTATTATTATCTAAAACAACACATTATGAAAAAGAATATGGGAAATCTAGACCGCGGTTTACGTATTGCAGCAGCGGTAATAATAGGTATACTTTATGCAACCCACGTTATAAATGGCACCCTTGCCCTTATACTAGGCATTCTAGCGTTAGTATTTATCGCGACAAGTTTTATCTCATTTTGTCCGCTTTATGCTCCATTTAAACTGAGCACCTACAGAGCCAAAAAATAACCCCCTTACATCGCAAGCCCTCACAAGTCATATGGTGAGGGTTTGTTTTTTATACGCTTTCGCGAAAATAGGTATCGTAATTATCCTAAAACGAGCACTGTCTATACTTTAAGAATACCCTATCTTTGCGGCTTCTTAAAAACGACCTATGAAACGCATTTTTAACAACTTTACTGCAAATCCTAAAAACGATATTCTATCTGGTATCACCGTTTCTTTAGCAATGATACCTGAGGTAGTTGCCTTTGCCTTTGTAGCACAAATAAGCCCTATTGTTGCTTTATTTGGTGCATTTGTTATTGGTATTATCTCTGCGCTTTTTGGCGGTAGACCAGGGTTAATCTCTGGTGCGGCAGGAGCTGTTGCTGTGATTTTTGTACAGATGATTCAAGAAGGCCACGCAAAGGGATTACTATTTGATCAGCCTGTTGAAAATATGGGGTACTTCTATTTACTCGCCGCTGTGGTATTAATGGGAGTTATTCAGGTATTTGCTGGCTTATTCAAGCTAGGGAAGTTTGTGCGTTTGATACCACACCCAGTAATGATGGGGTTTGTAAACGGTCTAGCCATCGTTATATTTCTTGCACAACTAGGGATGTTTAAAGAAAATAAGAAAGATTATGCTGGTGACAATATGCGTAAAACAGCTTCAAAAGAGCTCGTTTATACCGTATCTGATAATGAAGTAAAAGACAAAGTTTCTAATACCGTACTATTTACAATAGAAGGAAACTCAGTCATAAACAAAGCAACAAACAAGGAAGTATTTGTACTCTCAGACGGACAAGTTTATGATACAAATACACAAAAGGTAGTTTTTAATGCTTCACAAGATGGCTTTTACTCTGTAAAAGACAAAGGAGTTGTAAAAACCTGGATGAAAGGGAAGTCACTCTTTACAATGATAGGCCTTGTACTGCTTACAATGCTTATTGTATGGGGATTACCAAAACTAACTCCTAAAATCCCTGCTGCACTTACAGCTATTGTTATTGTATCCTTAATATCGATTTTTGGAGGCTTAGATGCTGTAAACGTAGGTGAGTTTATAAGAGATGGTGGTGGTGCCGGTTTAAATGGTATGGCAGAAATCTCAAGCAAGCTCAATGTATTTGACCTATGGAGCAACCTACCATTTAACCTTGACACACTTAAATTTATCGCGCCTTATGCATTTCTTGCAGCTTCTGTAGGACTTATAGAAACCTTGATGACTATGAACCTTGTAGATGAGATGACAGACTCTAGAGGTAATGGAAACAGAGAGTGCGTCGCACAAGGAGCTGGTAACATCGTGAGTGGTGTTTTTGGAGGAACTGGTGGTTGTGGTATGATAGGGCAAACAGTAATAAACATTAACGCTGGAGGTCGTGGTAGACTCTCTGGTGTAATGATGGCAGTCACGCTACTTACCTTTATCTTATTTGCAGACCGCTTTATAGAGCAAGTGCCTATTGCTGCACTCGTGGGTGTAATGTTTATGATGGTTATTGAGACATTTGCTTGGTCTAGTTTTAGAATTTTAAAGAAAATACCAGTATCAGATGCGTTTGTTCTTATTATAGTATCTGCAGTGACTGTATTTTTTGATCTTGCTATTGCTGTATTTGTAGGTGTAATTATAGCAGCCTTATCATTTGCTTGGAGTAGCGCTAAGAAAATTAGAGCTAGAAAGAAATTTAAAGCAGACGGCACAAAGGTATATGAGATCTGGGGCCCATTATTCTTTGGAAGTATTCAGAGTTTTAATTCTAAGTTTGACATAAACGGTGATCCAGACCACATAGAAATTGACTTCATAGAGGCAAAAGTCGCAGACCACTCTGCCCTAGAAGCTATTTTTGTACTCCTTGAGAAGTATGAAGCCGTAGGTAAAACAATCACACTCAAGCACCTCAGTACAGAGTGTAAAGACTTAATGCGCAAAGCCTCTCCTAAATTTGACAAAGTAATTGAAGAAAGTGTAGATGACCCTCGTTATCACGTACTTTCTGGAGT
>JAHDEV010000147.1 GCA_020628615.1 Dokdonia sp. | reverse complement strand
GACGGTTTTCCACTCCCCTTGAGTGATGGGTAGGTTTATTTTATAATTCGGTCTCCAGAATCTTTTATACTTATTGAGCGTGAGCCCAAAATCTTGCCCTGTAGATTTATATCGCACAGTCACGGTTGTATAACCCGACAAATCATAAGACTGGTAAGGAGTTCTCAAGGATGCAAAACCACCATTATTCTCAAGACTTACGCTTCCGCGAAAGATGATACTTTCCTTAGTTTGCTCAATACTACCCGTAGATAATCCTCCCATCACACCATCAAGCACGACAAACCAGTCATCACAAGTATTGCAAGTAGTTCCAAAATCAAAAGAGAGCGGTGTCGTGTTCATAGTAGTTGTGATCAGTAAGGCTAAGAGATATTTCATAGCTTTTTTCTTTAAAGTTACGCTTTCGCGAAAGCGTAAACCTTATACTTACCACATTTTTAACACTACTCGGCAAGTGTCATTTTCTTCTTAAAACGACGATCAATAAGAAATTGAACAACAAAAAGAAAGACAAAAATCACTCGAGCAAACATTGGGAACACCAGCGTACAGAGCGCGGCAAGAACCCAAATTATTAAAACATTTATAGCCCTTGCACGGTACCAGCGATACAGTACTCTGGTAAAACCTGTTTTCTTGTTTTCTGAGTAATATACATAGCGAGTCATAATTAAGTTAAAAACACCTATAACCGCAAGATTGATACAGTAAAACATAAAAGGACCTGGGTAATCAAACCCATTTACATACATCGCTGTTGAGAATGGAAGTAAGACGATGGTGAGCAAGAAGAATATGTTAATCCATAGTAGCTTACCCGTTACAACACTTACAAATTTCATTAACTTAATGTGACCTATCCAATATAATGCACTCACTAAAAAACTCACCACTAGACCTATGAAATCTGGTATTCTGTTTGCAAGAACGGCTCCAAAAGACAACTTGTTAAGTGTAGCAATACTAGGAACACCCACCTCGAGAATGAGTAGTGTCATTACGATAGAAAATACAGCGTCTGAGAAGTTGATTACCCGTGTTTTATCATAAGTTTCTTGTATCATTTTTCTAAAGTAATTAAAAAAAGTAAAAGCGACCTCATAAAGAATGAAGTCGCTTTTAAAAAGTGTTTCTTGTAGATATACTACAAACTATACTGTACAGTGAACATTACAATACGAGGCTGCACAAAATACTCTGTATTTGAGATGGTAAAATCATTTACACTATTTGTACTTATCACATCTACATCTAGCAAGTTTGTGGCTTGTATTCTAAACTCCCACTTACTTTCTGGTTTTTTATAGTAGAGATTTGCTTCTAAGAAAGAATATCTATTTTCTATCTCAGTACTATCGTCATTATCGTCATAGTTATACAAGCTCCAGTCTGCAGCAATTGTAAATCCTTTACCAAAACTCCACTCTGCATTTGCAAATGGTCTATTTGTAAAGAAGGTTCTATCTGTCACCCCGTTATCTGAGTTTGTGCTCGTAAAGTTATATCCTATTTCAAAATTGGGTCCTTCTTTAAAATTAGTCTCTGCACTCGTTGTATAGTTCTGGGTTAAGTTTTTTGTATTACGGTCTTCTGTATTTACAATGTTATTAAGATCACTGTAGCTACCTCTTGCGCTTGCATTAAACTTCCACTTTTTAAAGCGTTTTGAGAAGCGCGCATTTGCACTTAACGTCTGGTCTGCAAAATTTGTGTTATTTACAGGTCTTGATATTCTGTTTATACCTATAAAATCACCGGCTGTCTTAATAGGATCTACACGACGGCTATAATTAACACCCCCAAAAAGACTCGTAAAGTTGAACATACTGAAGCTAAAATAATTTAAACTCACGTCGTGATAGATGGCATTTTCTATATCTCGATTACCTCTAAAGAGGCTGTTGTAGTTATTAAACAACAAGCCTTCGGCAAAGTTATTTACGTCTGTATACTGGGCAGTCATCTGGTAATTAAAACGTAAGCTTTTACCTTGCGAAAACTCAACTACAGTATATAAATCTGGTAGCACCATCCACTCACTATCTTCTGTTGTGCTCCCTAGTTGTGTACTCTTAGTAGTATAATTATGTAGTGTAAGCCCTGGTGTGATTGTAAATATGCCTGTCTTTATTTTATAATGAAGACCTAAAAACACATCGCTAAAATTAAAGCGCACATCATTACCTATAGGTGTACCATCTTCTGTCTCGTTGAGATCTTGACTGCTACCATTTTCTAAAATTTCAAATAAGTTAGAATTAAAGTCTTGACGACTCAAAGTGGTTCCTAGTGTAAAGTTGAGATTACTCTTATTATTAAGAACATAGTAGTAATCTATCTTTGCGTCAAGCTTGTTTGAGATGACGCTTTTATTTTGATTAATATCAAAAAGCCCGTCTGCTCCTGCTGTAAAATCTATGGCCTCAAAAGGATTATCTGGATCATCTGGGTTAGGAGACGTAAAAGGCTCTTGAGATAATAACGCACTATAAAATGGATTTTCATCCTGATATAAATGCTGGAAGGTACCAGAGAATATGTTATTCTCATCTAGCGTATAATAAACGTTTGCATTTTGATTTATAGAAAATGGTTCATTCTCCTTATTCTGGTCTACAATATCTGTTGTGGTCTCTCCATCTTGCGTAATAATACTTGCACCATCAGAAAATTCTGTTTGTTTTGACTTTTTAAGCAGTACATCATAATCTACCTGCAGGCTCGCATTAGGCTTAAACTTTGAGCTTAATTTTGCCATACCCAGCTGGTTGCGCTGGTCTGTCACTTCATCAAACCCTTGAGTAAACCCTTGATTGATAAATGTGTTGAGAGAGTTATTTACAAAGTTGGTTTTATTATCACTTAGTAGCGCAAAGCCGCTAAGGTCCCACTTAGGTGAGGCTGCATAGGTGAAATTTGCTGCTACAAAATTAGACTCAATCTCATTTGCTCTATTATTTTGAGTAGTCAAAAAACCTAACCCACTATCGCTCACATTAAATCCAGTACCACCACGTCTATTAAACCCTCTAAAACCACCTGTAAAGTTGAAATAATCACGAAAAGTAAAAGGAACATCTCCCGTATTATTAAAGTTAGATATAACATTAATACTTCCCTTAGGGCTGTAATAAAACAGTTTTGCCTTACCTAGATAGCGCGTCTTCTCACCATCACCTAGACCGGCAGTCACATCACCAAACCAAAAATTAGTCTTTCCTTCTTTAAGTCTTAAGTTTATAGCAACATTATCTTGATCATTACCCAGACCTCGCATCTGGTCTACTTCATTATAATTTTTAAGTACTTCTACTTTTTTGAGTGCATCTGCAGGTATATTTTTTGTGGCTAGCTTAGAGTCTCCGTCAAAAAACTCTTTCCCTTCTATCATCACTTTACTCACAACCTGTCCTTCTACCTCAATCTCACCATCATCATTTACCTCAACACCCGGTAATTTTTTAAGTACATCGCCTAGCTTGCGTTCTGTACCATTTGTAAAACTGTCTGTATTATAAACAATGGTATCGCCTTTTATAGTAACCGGCATCTCATAGACAAGCTCTACATTATCAAGCTGATTTGGATCCTCTTTAAGTACAAAATCTTTAACTACCTCATCTGCATCTTGGGCTGGTGTAAACTCTTCTAGTATAGACTGTAATCCCAAGTAACTTACTTTAAGATCATAAGTAACACCCGTAGCAAGATCCAGCTTATATCTACCAGATTGATCTGTAATACCGTAAGACTCTAGGGTACCTTCAGCTTTGTTTGTAGCAATGATATTTGCAAGCTCAAGCGGGTTCCCTATGCTGTCTTTTACCACACCTTTGAGTGTCATACTTTGGGCAAAAATAATGCTGGGCAATGCAAGCAGCACTGCCAAAAGAAGTTGGGTATTTTTCATCTTTGGATTGGTTGTTTTTTTACATCGCAACGTCCAGCAATTAAGGGTCGTTGTGTATAAAATAATTATGAATGTTAGTCCTACGCTTTCGTACTTCGGCAGGCTTTGTATAAACTACAGCAAACTGAAAGCGATGATAGCTTTTCTAAAATCTGCCGCCGCCTTGACCACGTCTTCCTCCTCTGCCAAAACGCTCTGCCATTTCTTTTCCTTTTTCTTCAAGGATTTTTGTGTACTCCTCGCGGCTTACTTCCTTGCCTTTTACAGGAGCCTCAATGGTTACAGGCTCTTTTGGGTTTAACACCACTGCATAAAATAGTAGTATTACTTGTGCTTAATTCTAGTATTAAACCTGGTAACCCGCCAAACTCGTCTGGGCCGTGACTTGCAGGAATCATAGGTGTATACCAGGCTACGATTTCTTCAGTCTTAGGTTTCTCTTCGGCAACGGTTCCTCCAGCCTTTTTAATAGAGTCATTTTTTTCTTGCAACTCTCTTGCTCTTCTTCCCATTCTAGACCACAGGTTAGTCTCAAGGCTGCGCGTTGCCACTGCCTTAAAAACGGGATACTGCCCTATCATCTTACTTTCTTTTACAAGCTCCCAGTTAAGGTTATTTAAGGTGTCTTTTACAAGAAAAGTTTTACCCATCATATCATTCTCACGTGCATAGTCATTACTTGCACGGTTAGAATAAATACCTCCTTGTGTAAAACCACCGCCAAAACCACGGCCTCCTCCACCTTGTCCTGGAGTTTCTAACTTTGCCTCTTCCTTATAAAAAGACTCATCTTTTGTAAAGCTTAGTGTGTATTCTTTTTCTAAGAAGCGCTTCATACGCTCCATCATTTGCTTTTTCTGAGCTTCGCTCATTTGCTGACCACGACGTCCAAAATTAGACATATCTACCGTGCGTTTGCTCTGGTAAGTGGCCACCCCAGTAATCTCCTGCGCAGTAACCACTGCCGAAAAAAGGAATGTGCAAATCATTAAAAAAGAAAAGGTAGCTTTACTCATAACATCT
>JAHDEV010000146.1 GCA_020628615.1 Dokdonia sp. | reverse complement strand
CACGTATATCCACCTTCTTGTTAAGTTGATTTTCAGATATATTAAGCATTTAGTTCTTTTTTTGAGTTATGATTTTTCCATTCTCGAGTTTAATGTATCGAGTACATTGGGTTTGCCAGTCCTTATTATTACTGGACACGGCAAGTGCCCACGGTCTATCTGGATGGATGAGGTAGTCCATAATCGCTCGCGCCTCTGTGCTCTCAAAATGCTCGAGAGCATCTTTGAGAAGTAACACTCTTGGCTCGTGTACTATGGCCCTAGCAAGCAAGATACGCTTAGATATAGTATGCGGTATTTGCTGCCCTTCTGGGAAAAGCATTGTGCGTAAACCGTTAGTTTGCTGTCTTACAAAATCTTGTAAGCCTACAATTTTTATAACGGCGTTAAGTCGCTCTTGAGAAATCTCTTTATTGCCAAAGGTGATATTCTCTAGTATCGTGCCCTCAAAAGGATTTTGCTCTGGGAGAACTTGCCCTATTTGAGACCTATATGCATTAGGGCGTAGCCCCTTGAGAGATAGGTCGTTTATATAAATAGCGCCAGCGGTAGGCTCTATAATACCAGAGATAAGTTTTAATAAGGTAGTCTTACCAGATCCAGACACGCCATCTATGAGTAGCCTGTCTTTTGTCTCTATTTTGAGTTTTATATTTGAGAGTATATCACCCGTTTGTGGGGTAGCGTAGGTTACATTATCTATTTGAATATCTGTGTCTTTATGATTTTCAAAAGGGTCAAATCCTACCTGAGGATCTATCTCTTTATCTACCACTTGCCCTATCTTTTCTAGTGACGTAAGTACATCATAAAAACTCTCAAGCCCTGTAATAAGCTTTTCTACAGAGCTTATTACGAGTAAGATTATAATCTCTGCAGCTACAAACTGACCAATGTTCATTTGCTGGTTTAAAACTAGTAGTCCACCTATAAGTAAGAGTCCCGCAGTGACAAGCACTTTGAAGCCTATCATTTGTATAAACTGTATAACCAGAATTCTAAAGTGACTCTCTCTAGCCTCAAGGTATTTTTCGGTAAGAGTGTTATTGCGCTCCATAGCCAGTGAGGTGCGGCCCGAGAGTTTAAAGCTTATAAGCGATCTCGCTATTTCTTGTAGCCAGTGTGCCACTTTATACTTACCCTTAGATTCTGCAAGACTAGTTTGTAGTCCTCTTATTGCAGTAAATTTAAAAACCAGATACACTAAGATAACAAGTAAAAAACCGTAAATAATAAAAAATGGATGGTAAAAGGAGAGAAGCATTAAACCAAAAACAATTTGCAATATCGCCGCTGGAAAATCTAATAAGATTTTTGATAATCCTTTTTGTACCGTAAGAGTATCAAAAAACCTATTTGCAAGCTCTGGCGGGTAAAAATCACGCAATTCGCTCATTTTTATTTTAGGAAAACGGTAAGCAAATTCAAAAGATGATCTTGTAAAAATCTTTTGCTGTATGTTCTCAAGTATGCGTATTTGCATAAGTTGCAATATACCTTGGAAGGCAACTCCTAGTGTTACTAATATTACTAGAACAATCCAAGAGGTACTTACTTGTGCACCTTGTATTAAGTTTATAATCGCTTGTATGCCCAGAGGTAGTGTGAGCGCAACAAGACCTGCAAATATTGCATAAAATAAAATTTGCTTTATATCTCGTCTGTCGAGTTTAAGCATATTTAGAAAACGTTTCCAAGGAGTCATTTCTTTATTCATAGTGAGACGTGTCTGAGTAGAATGTTATTGCTTTATAGCATTAAGTACTAGTTCCTTATAAAATTCTGTAATGTTATTTTTTCCTTCACATACATTTGTAAGTGATGGTAAATGTTTTGAAAAGTAGCGCTGGTGATGTGCGCCCTCTATTACCGTAGATATAAGCATATGTGGGTACTCATACGTAGGGTGTATATCTGTAACAAAGTCACTCACACGCTGTACCACTCGCTTATAAGTTTTATAGTATCCCTTGGAGTTTTCTTTATCTATATCTTTAGTGTGGTATGCTTTTGATGATTCTGCTACGATTATACGGTGCAGTGTCACCTCGTTTACATAAGATATACTCGTGTCTTCTTTTACATCCTTAGTAAGGAGCTCTATACTAGATAGTAGTTTTATAGAAGGGTCACTTACATTAGTCGTAGCAAATACAATTTTATATTCTATCCAGCTCCAGTACCAGCTTACAAGATATACAAGAAGAGCGTGCTTGCTTTCAAAATATCGATATATCGAGCTCTCGTTAGAGTTTATAGCCAGCCCAAGTTTTTTAAAAGTAAACTTTTCAAAACCTAGCTCATCTATCATCTCAATACTCTTACTCACAATCTTACGACCTAGCTCTGTGGTCTCAGGATCACGAGTGTACAAGGCTGGATCTATTGTAATTTGTATGCGTAATCTTTCCATATCACAAAGATATGATAGTAATACTATTACAATTAAAAGTTTAACTATTTTTTATGAAACTAGAACTGTTGTGTTAGTTTTTAGGAGAAGGTTATGAGCAAGTTACGCTTTCGCGAAAGCGGGCTACTATAAAACACTAGGTAATTGATTAATATAATTTTTTAAGGAAGTTTTCTTATATCTCAAGTAAAGCAAGCTTCTTTCTTGAGCAGAAAGTTTACTATACAGAAGTGGATACTGCGATAGGAGTAGATAATTATACTGCTTAAGATTTTGAGAGTTGCGACTATTTTTTTTGAAAATCTTAGTAAGTGATTTGTTACTTAAACTAGTTGTGCCCAGTTTGTAGTGGCTTTTTGAATTTTTAGTTGCATTTATAAAATTATGGTAGGTAAAGTCTACCTGGCTGCTTCCCTCTCGCTTTGTAGATGTACTAGATGCGGTTTTAATACCTGTGTTATATGAAGCTGTAACATAATGTTGAGATACTACAGTTGTGGTAATCAGAAATAAAAGTAGTGTGATATATAGCGTTTTCATCTTTGGTGATTTTTATAGGGGTAAAGGTATTGTAAGGGTAGTGGCAAGAGTATAGACATACTTCCTTAGTACTTGTACATTTTGTACATTGTGTATCACTATATTTTATTATGAAACTTGTTTATAAATCTCTCAAAGAAGAGAGTACACTTGTGCTTACAAATTTTAATTGTGCACCATCTCAAGAGCTGCTAGCAAGTTCTGGTATGTATAAAATTATCTGGGCAAGAGATGCCTCGAGAGAGCTACTTATAGACGGTTATAAAATCACATTACAAAAAGGGCAAGTTATCTTTTGCACACCTCTTAATATTCTTGAGATCAAGCAGCGAGATGGTCTTGTAGCACTCGTTTTTAATAGAGAGTTTTATTGCATAAGGGAGCACGATGATGAGGTTTCTTGTAATGGCTTTTTATTTTATGGCTCTTCAGAGCCTCCCGTAATTATACTAGATGAAAAAGAGCTTAAAAGTTTTGATGCAATGTTTCTTATGATGAGGGAAGAGTTTGAAACTAGAGATCATATACAAGGCGAAATGCTAAGAGTTCTCTTAAAAAGACTTTTAATTAAATCTAGCCGACTTATAAAAAACACGCTTCCAGCACCAGATATTGCTACAAGTCAGTATGACCTTGTAAGGCAGTATCATATACTAGTAGAACAGCATTTTAGGTCAAAACATAAAGTAGTAGATTATGCAGATTTACTATTTAAATCACCAAAAACATTATCAAATCACTTTAAACAAGTGGGAGAAAAAACACCACTACAAGTTATAAATGACCGTATTATACTTGAAGCAAAGCGGTTGCTTATATACTCAGATAAAAATGTAGAGGAAGTTGCTTACAGTGTAGGTTTTAATGATGCAGGACATTTTTCAAAATTTTTTAAAAAACATACAACACTCCCACCTGGGATGTTCAAAAAAACAAAAAGCTCACTTTAAAGTGAGCTTTTTTATATCTGTAGTTATACTATAACGGCTTTACAGCTGGAAAGTCTACAGGTATTTGAGTAGTATTATTTATGTAATTTGAAATTGTTTTATCTCCCACAAGCGAGATAGTGTCTATAAGGTTTTCCTTTGTCCATCCAGCTTTAAAGAAGTTGTCTAATACATTTTGACTCGTATTACCTCTATTTTCAGTAATGTTTTTTGCAAGTTGTGCAAGGGCATCAAGCTTTGAGTCAAAAGTAGCTCTACCTGCGCGCAATTCTAAAATTTGATCTGCGCTATATCCATTCATTCCAGCAATAGCGGTGTGAGCAGAGAGACAGTATTCACATCCATTAACTTCACTTACAGCAAGATTTACAACCTCTTTTTCTTTCGCTTTAAGCGAGCTAGGTGCATTTGCAAAGTCTAGGTAGTTTTTAAGTGCATTATTAGAGTAGGCATAAGTGGCATACAGATTAGGAACAAAGCCTACTGCTTTTTCTAGATGATCAAAAATCCCTTGATTTGTCTCGCTTACTTCTGCTCTTGTTGGTACGTTAAATGTGCTCATAATATTTTATTTAAAGTTTATAATTCTATGTAGTTTATTATTTTGATGTGTGAGTGTCACAGTAATAATCGTGGTGAAAATTTGTTTCACAATCTGTTTTGAATAATTGCTTAGTGACGCGACTCTTCGTTTGTCTAAAAATCTCAATAAGGTTAAAAATGGAGTTGTTTCTTGTTTTCATATCGTTTTATTGCTTTGGTACACAACAGTAGACGTATATAAAAAGGGCTCCTTATAGTATATACTTCCTCGCAGAGGGTATATTTTTCCCGAGTAATACATAAAGAGTTAGGAGCTCAAATATTTGGAGTTTTTTCTCAAGTTGTTTCCCGCTTTACATTGCAATTCCTCACGCCGGCGTTGCCAGGCAGTTGCGGGATTTTCATTGCAATCGGGGCTAGAGAGTAGGGTAGCAGTATAATTTATTGTGGATAGGATTATAAGCTATCAAATTCAATCCCATAAAAAAACTCCCTACAGCCGTA
>JAHDEV010000145.1 GCA_020628615.1 Dokdonia sp. | reverse complement strand
GTGATCAAGATCCTTATGAACCGTTACGACCTGCAAAGGCTGCCTTTTATGGCGCAGTGTTACCGGGTCTAGGGCAACTCTACAATAAAGATTACTGGAAGTTACCACTTGTATATGGCGCACTAGGATCAAGCATCTATGCCGTATCATATAACTCTACACAATCTGAGCGTTTTAGAACCGCCTTTAAAGAACGACTCGCGGGACGTATAGATGAGTTTACTGAAGTAGATGAAGATGGTGTACCCACCGAAGTATTTTCTGATGACGCCTTACTAAATGGTCAAGAGCAGTTTAGAAAACGTCGTGACTTATTTATTTTAGTTTCGGCAGGAGTGTATATACTTCAGATAGTTGAGGCAAATGTAGATGCGCATCTATCGCAATTTGACGTAGATGATGAGCTTACCTTTGGACCAGCCATTTACAATGATGATATGGGCCAAACTATGAACTACGGTCTAACCATAAATTATAAGTTTTAATATGAAAATAGCACTTCTTGGCTATGGTAAGATGGGGCAAACTATAGAAAAAATTGCCGAATCTAGAGGTCACGAGATTGTAGCTCGCGTGAGCTCACCAGAAAACTTCACCCTTGCAAATGCAGATATTGCTATAGACTTTAGCATTCCAGATAGCGCGGTAAACCACATCACAAAATGTTTTGAAGCGGGTATCCCTATTGTCTCTGGCACCACAGGCTGGCTAGATAGTTATGAAGATATGGTGGCGCTTTGCAAAGAAAAAAATGGTGGTTTTATCTATGCCTCAAACTTTAGTGTGGGTGTGAACTTGTTTTTTGAGTTTAATAAGAAATTAGCTCAAATTATGGCTCCTCATAACGACTATAAAGTAGATATGACAGAGATACACCATACACAAAAACTAGATGCTCCTAGTGGTACAGCCATCACCCTAGCAGAAGGAATTATAGAGACTACTCCGTATACAGACTGGTCACTTGCCGAAGGACAATCTATAAAAGATAACCACATACCCATCACTGCCGAAAGAGAGGGTACTGTACCTGGTACTCATATCATAAATTACAAAAGCGACATAGACACCATAACCTTAAGTCACGAGGCGCACTCAAGACAAGGCTTTGCTCAAGGTGCGGTTGTCGCAGCCGAGTGGTTGCTAGGCAAACAAGGAATTTTCTCAATGCGTGATGTTTTAGGTCTATAACCGTAACATAATAGACAAACCTAAGACTTATCACAAACTAAAAGAATACAGATGACACTTACACAATGGTTTATATTTTTTCTTATCGTTCAAGCAGTACACTTTGCCGGAACGTGGAAACTTTACGTACGCGCTGGTAGACAAGCCTGGGAGGCTGCCGTACCTGTTTACAATGCCGTAGTACTTATGGGTATTATAAATAGACCTAAGTGGTGGACTATCTTACTCTTTGTACCTATTGTAAATCTTATTATGATACCGGTAGTATGGGTTGAGACGGCAAGATCTTTTGGGTTTAACAGCTATAAAGACACAGCCCTCACAGTACTTACCGCAGGGCTTTACCTCTACTACATTAATTATGCGACAGACGCACCACATATTAAGGAGAGAGATATCAATCCAAAATCATCTAGCGGTGAGTGGACGAGCTCTTTATTATTTGCCATTGTTGCGGCAACTCTGGTACATACGTACTTTATGCAACCGTTTGTAATCCCAACTTCATCACTTGAAAAAACATTACTTGTAGGAGACTGGCTGTTTGTAAGTAAGTTTCACTACGGCGCAAGAACTCCTATTACCACAGTAGCAACACCTATGCTACACGACACTATTTATGGTACAAAGACTAAGAGTTACTTATCAAAACCACAACTACCTTACTTTAGGTTACCAGGCTTTCAAGATATAGAACGCAATGACATTGTAGTTTTTAGCTGGCCAGTAGATACTCTGGTAGACATAACACCCGGGCATATGCGCGGTAGTGTGCGTAAACCTATAGACAAGAAGTCTAACTATGTAAAACGTGCTGTAGGTGTCCCTGGAGATTCTCTTGAAGTACGAGATGGCTATGTCTATATAAATGGCAAGAAAAATGACTTACCAGATCGTGCACGTATACAATTTAGTTACACGATTGTCTCTAAGGAACTTCTTGTAAAAAGAGCTCAAGATGGAAATGGAAACTATGTTTTCCCTACAGACTTAGTAAATGGTCGCTACGAGATTTCTGACATCTACCTCTCTGGTGTACAAGGTGACAATGGACCTTATGTACATACAGCTCAAGCAAGCGAAGCTGCAATAGAAAAACTCAAAAACAACTCAAACATCATAAGTATTGAGCGCACTCATTATGATGCGATAGAAAATAATAAAGCGATGTTTGGGGCAAAACCAGGTCGCGCATCTAGTGTAGATAATTTTGGCCCTATTTACATACCTCAAAAAGGTAAAACAGTGGCTATAAATGCAGAGAGCTTACCTTATTATAAGCGTATCATAGAGGCCTACGAGGGATACGAAATGGGAAGAGAGCGCGAGATTACAGTAAATGGCAATGAGATATTAATGAATGGTGAGCCGCTTACAGAGTACACCTTTGAGCAAGATTATTACTGGCTTATGGGTGATAATCGTCATAACTCTCAAGATGCTAGAGCGTGGGGCTATGTACCTTTTAACCACGTGGTGGGTAAACCTGTTTTTGTATGGTTTAGTAAAGATGCAAATGTACCTGGTCTAGCTGGGATACGCTGGGATCGTGTATTTACCACAGTAGGTGGTGAAGGCCCACTAGTGAGCTATAGATATTGGTTTTTAGGAGCATTGCTTCTTTATATAGGTTGGTCATTTTTTAGAAAGAAAAAACAACCTAAAGCATAAATTATAATGAAAGCTGCTCTTATCACACACGGCTACTGCGCCCCTATCATTCAATATGCTGTAATTGCTCAAACCGAGCAGCTACATATTGAAGCAAATGGAAATTTCCAAAAGCAGTCGTATCGCACTCGTATGAAAATTGCCACATCTACAGGTACGCTCACACTCATTATACCTATACTACACCGCAAGGATAAAACAGAGAGACAGCGTTATTATGATGTAAAGATTGAGAATAAATTTCACTGGCAGCGTGATCACTGGAGGTCTTTAAAAATAGCCTACCAGACCTCTCCCTACTTTGAATATTATGAAGATGAGTTTGAGCCGCTTTATCATACAGAGTATGAGAAACTCATAGATTTTAATAAAGCGTGTCACGCTATTATTATGGAGTGCTTACAGCTGGATATAACACCTGTAGAAACTCACGAATATTTTAAAAATCCTGAGCAGGTAGATTGCAGACAGCTTGTAAATGCAAAAAAAGAGCCGCAATATCCGCTACCGGAATATCACCAGCTTTTTAATGAAAATCACGGGTATTTAGAAAACCTCACCATTTTAGATTTACTTTTTAATCTTGGGCCTAGTGCACAAGATTATCTCGAGAAGATTGACCTTACGGGTTTAACCGCTTAAAGGTTGCCATAGAAGGTTTGTGATCACTAAGATCTATATCTCCATACGTTTCAAAATCTAAGACTTCTAGTTGCTCATCTGCAAGTATAAAGTCTATGCGTAATGGTATGATGTCAAACCAGAAGGTTGCTCCTGTACCTGATCCCGCTTTCGCGAAAGCGTCAACCTTATCACCACGCACTTTTCGATACATATATGAAGTTGCGCTATTATTAAAATCTCCTGCTACGATAACCTTATGCGGAGATGCTGCCTCACTCTGTAAAAACTTTTTAACCTGATCTTCTTGTTTTTCAAAAGCAACTCCTAGTCTACCAAGTAGCTTTTTTGAATTTTCCTTTTGTAGATTATTTAGACTAGGCGACAATCGAAAAGATTGAAAATGCATATTATACACTCTAATCGTATCCTGCCCCACCTTGATATCTGCATAAATACCGTTGTTTCCTTTTTTTCCAAAATCAAGCGAGCCACTATTTACAATAGGGAACTTTGAAAAAATCACTTGTCCAAATTTGCTATTTGCAGGACGCATTACCTTATGCTTATAAGGGTATTTCTTTTTATCCAGTTCAAAGTCGGGATGATACTCTTGCAGGCAAACAATATCTGGGTTTTGATCTTCTATAAATGCAATGGCTCGTTTACCAACGTTTGCCTCTTCTACCCATCCGTAAACATTAAATTGGCGTACGTTATAGGTTAAGAGCGTGAGTGTGTCAACTTGTTTTGTATCACTACCACCACCAAAGCGTATGAGCGAGAATATATGTGTGATCCCTAGTGCTAAGATTACTGCAGATAATAGTAATTGTCTTTTGGCTTTAAATAACCAAAATAAGAAGAATAAAAAATTAATAATAAGTAGCACCGGAAGCAATAGGCTCAGTACTGACAGTGCCGGAAAAATATGTGGCGGAATGTAGGGTAATAAATAACTAAAAAGTAATAGCACCGCGCAGATACTATTTATGAGAAAAATAAACTTCTCAAGAAGATTTAGATTTTTCATTAGTTACTCCTTACCGGCTTTAAAAAGAAAATCTTTTTCGGCTTTTGAGAGGCTGTCATAGCCGCTCTTACTTATTTTATCAAGTATGGCATCTATGCGCTCCTGTTGCTCACTCTTAGTTGCTGTAGCTGTTTTTTTTACGGAGCTAACACTGCTCTTTTTATTTTTATGCACGGTGCGTAGTGGGCTTTTCTTTTGTTTTTTTGGCTTTTTAGTAAACAAGCCACTCACATTATCTATAAGTCTCTCAAACCACAGGCCTATATCATTACCTGCTAGTAATTGTTTTGCATAATAAAATCCAAAGGCTGCACCACCCAAGTGTGATATGAGACCTCCAGCGTTACCTGCATCTAGTAATAAAATATCCTTGACTACTATAAATGCTGCAATCCACCATAGTTTTACATTAAACGTAAATATGCGTACCTCTGCATCTGGCGTGTATGTACCTATAAAAACCACAATAGCATTTACCGCAGCAGATGCACCTAAAA